>JANNYY010000502.1:0-4717 GCA_031410355.1 Chitinophagaceae bacterium
TTACTTATCACTACAAAATTTTATGTACATACCCTGCAACATCAATGAAACAATCGCAAATGACGGTTTTGCAATCATTGAGAAAGTTTTTACAGAAGGTGAAATTGATGATTTACTATTGACAATATCACAAGCGGACACATCTAAACCTACATTTCGGAAGACAACTGAATTATTTGCAATCAGGCAATTTTTCAAAGAAATTCCAGCTTCTTTTGACAAAGTTTTTAATGCCAAAATCAACAAACTTATCTCGGACATATTTAGTCAAGACTATTTTGTTGTTAAATCTATCTATTTTGACAAACCGGGAAATTCAAATTGGTTTGTTTCCTATCACCAGGACTTAACAATTTCAGTAGATAAAAAATTTGACATTGCCGGCTTTGGCCCCTGGACAACTAAACAAAATCAGTTTGCAGTACAGCCTCCTCTAGATATTTTGCAAGATAATTTTACAATTCGCATTCATCTTGACAATACAAACGAAGAAAACGGAGCATTGAAAATTATTCCAAAGTCACATTTGAAAGGAGTTTGCAGACCTGAAACAATTGAATGGTCTAATGAAAAACAAAAGACCTGTAATGTTAATAAAGGTGGAATTATGTTTATGAAACCGCTGCTGCTTCATTCTTCAGGCAGATCAATCAACAATAATAAAAGACGGGTGTTGCATATTGAATTTAGCAGGAGTTCATTACCAGAAAATTTAAATTGGGCAGAATATGCAGAAATAAAAGCAGGCTGTTAACAATTCTTTACTCAATCATTTTGTTATGACAGGTACTAGAATTTCCGTCTGGTTCTTAACCAACAACTTTCATTTTTCATCAACTATAATCCTGCCTTCAAGCCTGAAAGGCTGATATGATTATAGAAAAATCAGCAATATGGAATCAAAATCCCGGAGGGATGATATAAAAACTATATCACCCCTGCAGGGTTTTGTTAAAATATTATACCTCAAACTATAACAATAACATCCCTTCGGAATTTCCCATTTTTATCACCGAAGGCACTTGCAGTGTAGTTAAACCTGGTTAAATTACAATGACCATTTCGACTTCAGTCCGGCATGGATGTTTTCCAAAAAGGCGACGAACGCAAAATCCAAAAATTGTGCGAAATAGTCCTTAATATTACCAGCCAAAATAAAAAATATGAAAAAAATTCTTACCTATTTTATTGCTCTCCTCCTGTTATTAAGCATAGGTTGTAATTCTAACACAACAAAAAATAATGATAACGCCAACCAGTCATTCACCAACTTTGAAAATCGCTTTTTAGATGCCTATTGGAAACAATCCCCTGCAGGTTCTATTGGTGCAGGCTATGGTAAATATTACGACAGGCTCGTTATTCCCGATAGTAGTTCTTTTGCAGGTAACATAAGCTTCTCCAATAACTGGATAGATTCTTTGAAAAAAATTGACTATGGCCAACTGGACGAAAACAATAAGATCAGCTTTAACATTATAAACAACCAATTGCAATCTGACATTTGGTATACCGCTGTTTTTAAGATACAGGAGTGGGATGCCAGCATTTATAATATCAGTTGGTCAAGCGACTTCATCATTAACCAGCCTTATGCTCCCTTAGATGAACGGTTGAAAATTCTTACCCGTTCTTTACAGCATACGGATGACTATTACAAAGCCGCACTGCGCAACCTTAACAGGCCTACCAAAGAACATATTGAAATGGCCATCCTCCAAAATAAAGGCGGGTTGCAGGTTTTTGGAAATGTACTTACCGACTCTATAAAAGCTTCGCATTTAACCAATGAAGAAAAATCAGCTTTACAGCAAAATATTACCAGGGCGTTAAAAGCCATGAATGAGTTTATTGATTCTTTAAAAGCAATAGTTGCCAATACAAACTTTGTGTACAGGGATTTTAGAATTGGTAAAAAGCTGTTTAGGGAGAAATTCAAATATGATCTTGCTACTGATCTTACACCGGAGCAGGTGTACGAAGGAGCCCTTGAAGAAAATAAATTAATTCATCAAAAAATGTTTGTGATGGCAGACGGTGTGTGGGCAAAATATTATCCCACGCAGCCTAAACCAACAGACAGTTTACAGTTAGTTCAGTTGGTATTAAATAAGATCCGGCTCATTCATGCCAGCCCTGCAGGTTTTTTTAATTCGGTTGACAGCCAGGTTTATGCCATAAAAAAATTCATTCTTGAAAAGAACCTGTTTGATTTTGACAGCAACATGGCGCCAATCAAAGTCAGGTACATGCCTGTATATGCAAGAGGGATAACTTTAGCAAGTGCTGATTTTATTCCTCCTTATCAAAAACAAGGAACCGCGTATTATAATGTTGATGACCTTACGCTTTACCCCCCGGAAAAAGCGGAGAGCGCATTACAGGAAGATAATTATTATGGTTCCCAGATATTGACGATACATGAAGCCGTGCCGGGGCATTGCATGCAGAGCATTTATAATAATAAGAGATCGCCTGATGTATTAAGGTCGGTTTTTCAAAACGGGGCAATGATTGAAGGATGGGCTGTTTATGCTGAAATAATGATGGTGGAGAATGGTTGGGACAATCATTCGCCGGAAATAGAACTCGTACTTGCTGCACGCAGATTAAGGGCAATTGCGAATGTACTTATAGATTACGATATTCAATGTTTACATAAACCGGAGAAAGAAATTGTAGATTTTTTAACCAACAAATGTTTTCAAACGCCCGCCCAGGTAGCGGAAAAATATCACCGGGCTACGCTTAACCAGGTGCAGCTTTGCTCTTACTTTACAGGCGCAACAGCGATACTGGCGCTGCGGGACGAGTATAAAAAGAAAATGGCGGATAAATACACACTGAAGGACTTCCATGAAAAATTTTTAAGTTTCGGCAGTTCGCCTGTTAAATACATCAGGGAACGAATGTTACAATAAGCCGCCTGGTTTTCTGCTCCCGGCAGGTTCTTACATTTCCGTCAGAACTTAAACCAACCACATATCAGCCTCTTTGCCCCACCAAACTACACATACAAATGTGTGAACCATGCAACTTATTTTAAGGATTATGTAATGTTAATACTCATTAATTGATAAACCTTTAGAGTTGCAAAAAATCATCATTTTACAAACTTATCAATATGGACGCACTGGAAGAACAAATCGAATTAAAAATAACACCTGTAGAAAACCCGGTATTAAACAGCGGAAACAGAAATCATAACCCCGGGCTCAGGGCCTTATTGTCGATAAAAAATTTTAGTACCACCCTGCTGAAAGATTATGCCCAACTGCTGCTAATTGAAAACGACCTGCAGGAAGCGTATAAAAACGGGCTGATGATTATTGAAGAACATGGTGAGCCTGAGACCAGGGAAAACTGGAAGCTTACTGCAGCCGAAGTTAATAATGCTGTTGCCGGAATTAAAGACACACTGAATGAGGCAAAGGAAAAGATTGAGAAAAAAGAAAAAGATGATTTTGCTGATTTATGGCAGCAATTGGTTTTACATGTAAAACAATTAAAAGAGAGTGCTAAAAAATCAGTAAGTTCAGGATATAAATTATTGCCCGAAACACAATTTATAAAATGGGAAACCGAATTTGTACATGTTGAAGAACGCCATGTGCAATCAATAGTTGAGCATGTTGAATCATGCAGGGTTTTACTGCAAATGATTGAAAGATATAGTCCGGATGAACTGAATGAAATAACGAAGATCATTGTGGATCAGATTCCATTGAATTTCACGTATGAAGAAGCTGAGTTGTATCAAAAAGATTATTATAAAGCATTGGTAAATTTTAAAAAAGAATTTAAAGAAAAAAAAAATCTATGGGATAAGTTCCTTGATATTTTAGCAGGAGGTACACATCAAACCCCATCCGAACGGGTGATGCTGGAAAGATGGATTGAAGGAGAAAAAGGTGATTTGTAAAAACTATTTTCTGCCGCCACGGTACTTATATTGGCCTGGTCTTCCATCTACGTCTTTTGCCGCTAAAGGCATGTACATTGCCGCGCCTGGTTTTCAACCAAAGGCGTTTCAAAGTCTTATATCATCCTCTCGTATAAAATCTTTGAACAAGATGATTTGAAACCGATTTAATTTTCCCGGACTGCTGCAAGTTCTTAACTTTATCAGTAACTTATATTATTGAATCATGAAGAAATTGCTGTTTATACTCCTGCTTTCCCCTTTATTCTCAATTGCGCAAAACACACTGCCCCGGTTTGAAAATGATACTTTGTACACCTCCGGCGGGTATAAAATTTACAAAGGGCAAACATTGCATCTTGCAACCGGCACATCAGCCGCCGGTTATTTCAGGTTTATTAAATTTCATTTTAGCCAAAACAAAACCAATACCTACACTTTACAAAACAGTAACATACTGGTAAAACAATTAAAAGGTTATAAATATTCGGGGCCCGAAAATAACAATATCAGGATCGCAGGTACAGTAACCTATCCAGATGGTAAAAAAGAAGAAACTGATATTACGATGAATTTTGAAAGGGCGATAACTGGTTCTGACGGGCTGCCCGGGGAATTGACAGTACCTGATGAATTCAAAAATAACCGTGCCGAAACGGCGACTGCAGAAACAAAAAAAACCAGGGTGCCTGATGAATTCAACAGCGATAAGGAGGAGATCATGAAAGTTATTAAGTTATACCTGAGGGTAACAGACAATAAAGACTCATCAGCGATGGTAAAAGCATTTCATCC
>JANNYY010000503.1:0-3357 GCA_031410355.1 Chitinophagaceae bacterium
ATCAGCGCCGCCAAAGAATAAAGTCTGCTCAATACACCAATCAGATTCTTCCTGTGTTTGTCCTTTCCAGGCAAAAACACCAATACCTGTAGCCGCAATAGCAGCAGCTGCCTGGTCCTGTGTACTGAAAATATTACATGAGCTCCATTTAACTTCTGCACCTAAAGCAGTAAGGGTTTCAATTAAAACCGCAGTCTGGATGGTCATGTGCAGGCAACCTGCAATTCTTGCACCTTTCAATGGTTGTGACGGCCCGTACTCTTTACGGATAGACATTAGGCCCGGCATTTCTGCTTCGGCTAACATAATTTCTTTACGGCCCCATTCGGCGAGGCTCATATCTTTAACCTTGTTGGCAAGCTTAAAGTCAATGGCATTTTTACTTATTGTTGACATGTTTTATAATTTAGACTGCAAATCTACACTTTACAGGAAAATATTCTGTATAGTTTCATAACTTTGGTAGATAATCCTGTATATATGTTTATTTCAGGACAAAAGACAAGTTTACTATGGCAAAAGCAATTAAAAAAGAAAATTCGCCTGTAGCGGCTGTATCGCTTGATAAAAAAGATATGGCCATACTTAAACTGCTGCAGGAAAATGCTAGGGTTACGGTGAAGGAGATCTCGGAAAAAATTCACCTGAGCACCACACCTGTTCATGAGCGTATCAAGCGTATGGAAGAAAGCGGGGTGATAAAACAATACGTTACGCTGGTTGATCAAAACAAGGTTGATTTAAACCTGATGGTGATCTGTTACGTTTCAATAAAAGAACACAGCAAAACTGCCGGTGTAAATTTTATTAAAACAATTAACGAACTGCACGAAGTGATAGAATGTTACAGCATCAGCGGCGAATTTGATTTTATGCTTAAAGTGGTTTGTAAAGACATGAATGCCTATTATGATTTTCATGTAAACAAATTAAGCCAGCAGGAAAATATGGGAAATGTGCAGAGTGTATTTGTGATGGGAGTTATTAAGGAGACGCACCAGGTAGTGCATTGATAATAAAAGGTGGACGGGAATTCAAAATCAATATACCCTTTTGAAAATTGTAGTACTTTGATTTGATCCGTCGCCCAGGGCGCCGTATCGGTTGTCTCCTGCACCCCAAACCGTATCATCCATTTTCAGGAACAAGCTGAACTCGTACCCTGAGGAAATCGATTTTACCTGGTCGGCTATTTTAAAAGCGGTTACTTTAAGCAAATTAGAGCCATCACCCAACTGCCCATACCTGTTGTTTCCTGTTATCCAAACACTATTATCTGTTTTCAGGAACAGGCAATGTGATTCACCGGGACTAACAGCAATAACATTATCCATTATCTTAATCGGTGTCTTAAACGTAGTATCAAGAACGCCATTGCCAAGCAACCCATTTCCAAATGCTCCTACAGCCCAAAGTGAATTATTGGTTTTAAGGATAAAGCTATAATAGTAGCCCGCTGCAACAGCTTTTACATCGGTCATTACCTTGATGGGAACCGGCCTGGTACTGTTGGTACCATCGCCCAATTCTCCTGATAGATTAAACCCGGCGGCCCACAATGTATTGTCGTTTTTCAGTATCAATGTGTGCGCTAAACCCGCAGATACTGCTTTTACATCATCCATGATCTTTACAGGCGACTTCATGTAATTATGGATGGTTCCGATACCAAGTTCGCCGTCGCCGTTTTTACCAGTTCCCCACAGGCTGTTATCAGTTCGAATGAAAAAACTATTTTCCGTGCCTGTTTCAATTGCCCTTACATCGTTCATGATCCTCACCGGTGTTGATCTGTTGGATGTTGTTCCGTCACCCAACTGGCCATAACCGTTCCATCCCATAGCCCATGCAGAATTATCGGATCTGATAAAAATGGTGTGAGTATGTCCGCACGACACAGCAATGGCATCATCGGCAACACGTACTGGTGATGTAGCATCTACTGTAGTTCCATTTCCAAGTTGCCCGGCATTGTTCCTCCCTGAGGCCCAAAGTGATTGATCGGTTTTCAATACCATACTGTGATCATGTCCCCCCGCAATTTGTATTTCCAGGAGTGTTTTTTCCTGTTTGTCTTTTTTGCATGATAATACACTAAAAAAGAATAAAACCCCCAGCGAAAACAAAAGATAGTTTGCCTTTTTCATGATGTGCAGTTATAAGTAAGAAGGATAATGTAATATAAGATACGCTTTAATTCTCAAATGCTGCTTTTTTATTATCTTAATTTTGCCTGGATAAAGCAAAGGCTGCTAATAGGAGTTATAAGGAAAGTTCCATCACATAATCATTCATAAAATAACCGTTGCCAATATCAAAATCTGCGGTTTGGATTATTTTGAATCCCAGCTTTTCGTAAAAATCTTTTGCTTTATTTTGCCGGTTAACCTGTAGCTGTAAAGCTTTTGCATTTTTAGGTTTTATTTCTTCAACTATAAAATTGATGATAAACCTCCCGGTTCCTTTTCGCTGTTGAGAAGGAAGGACATAGATCTTATTCAGCTTCCATGTTTGTGACTTTTCTTCATGATAAGAAGCAAAGGCAACTGCTTCTTTGTCGTCATAAACAATAATGAATGTGCAACCATCTTCTTCTATTTGTTTTTGTAAAGAAGCAGGGCTGTACATCATGTCAAGCATATAATCGATCTGGCCCTGGTTTAAGAGATGGCTATAGGTTTGTGGCCATATTTTAAAAGTAAGTTCCCTGATCAAAGGAATATCGTGGGTAGTTGCTTTCCTGATCTCCGGCATTATTTAATTTTTATTCTCAGTTCCGGTGCAAACATCAGGCGGCCCTGTGCATCTTTGGCAACAATGTCGAAAAAGAGTAATTCCTCACCGGGCTGCATTTGCTCTGTTAATATTTTTATCCATATTGCAGGCAAGGGAGTTGTTTTAAACCGGTCCGCAACAGTACTCATTATGGGCGAAGCTTTGCCTGACTGTTCATCTTCTGTTACAGCCTTTCTTTTATAAATTACCTGGTAAGTAATAATGGAATACAAGCTTTTTTTATCATCGGTAACTTTCAGGGGGAACTTAACCAACTGAACCGCTTCCTCAGCATACACCGCACCTGTATCGGTTCTGGAACCTAACATGCTGGTTAATTTGGGGGGTGTAAATTTTTGTACAGGTTTTGGTTTAACTGTTATTGGTTTGGGTTTTTGGGCAAGCACAACTGTTAAGCTGAGGCATAAAAATCCGGTCAATATACATTTTACTAAAGTGCCCATCGTTATTTTATTAAAATATACAAACGAAAGTACGTAAGTATTATTTTGCCTTTTACATTTTAACTGATTGTTGACAGGCTCTCTTCAATGGTCCTGATCCTGGCTTCTGCATCGGCTT
>JANNYY010000504.1:0-2889 GCA_031410355.1 Chitinophagaceae bacterium
TTGCCGTAGGCCGTTCGGCACAGATGATGCATGGTAAAACGCATGAGAATATTAAAACCATACGTCCTTTGAAAGACGGAGTAATTGCAGATTTCCAGGCTGCAGAAGAAATGATCAAAGGAATGATCAAGATGATCAATCCTGGGAACAGGTGGTTTAAGCCTTCATTAAGAATGGTAATTTGCATCCCGAGTGGTATTACTGAGGTGGAGAAACGTGCGGTACGCGACAGTGCTGAACAGGCTGGTGCTAAAGAAGTTTACCTGATCCATGAACCTATGGCCGCTGCGCTTGGGATTGGAATTGACGTTGAAGAGCCTGTTGGAAATATGATCATTGATATTGGTGGTGGTACAACCGGCATTACCGTAATTGCACTGGCCGGTATTGTTTGCGATCAGAGTATCCGAATTGCAGGTGATGAATTTACTGCCGATATTATGGAAGCGCTTCGCCGTTACCACAGTTTATTAATTGGAGAGCGTACTGCAGAGCAAATTAAAATTCAGGTTGGCGCTGCCATGAAAGACCTGGATAATCCGCCCGATGATATCCCTGTTAACGGAAGAGACCTGGTAACCGGTATTCCTAAACAGGTTATGGTTAGTTACCAGGAAGTTGCCGAAGCCCTGGATAAAAGTATTTTTAAAATTGAAGAAGCCATTCTTAAAGCTTTGGAAACAACGCCACCGGAACTGGCATCTGATATTTACCGCCGTGGTTTGTACATAACCGGTGGTGGCGCTTTGTTAAGAGGTTTGGATAAAAGGCTGAATGCGAAAATTAAACTGCCTGTGCATGTGGCCGATGATCCGTTAAAAAGTGTGGTAAGAGGAACGGGCATTGCGTTAAAGCATTATGACAGATATCCTTTTGTGATGCGGTAATTTGAGTAATTAGTAATTAGTAATTAGGAATTAGGGATTTGTAATAAGGGTGCTTCCCCAATTCTCAATACCCAATTCCAAATTCCCTTAACAGGTGCGTAATATTTTTCTTTTCATTCGCCGGTATTTTAATTTCATCCTGTTTCTTTTGTTACAGGGTTTCAGCATTTATTTAATTGTTCATTACAGCAGATACCACAAAGCCGTTTTTAGCAAAACAGCAAACCAGCTTACCGGCAAGGTAAACGAACAGTACAGCAGGGTTCAATATTATTTTCAGCTTAAAAAAACAAACGATTCATTAGTTACGGCCAATGAAAAACTGTACAATAAATTAAAGGCCGATTTCGACTTTCCCGATACAACCAGCAACTACATCATAGATTCAATTAAGGTAGATTCTATGGAGCAGTTCAGAAAATACCTTTATTATCCCGCCAAAGTGGTTTATAATTCGGTGGCTGCACAAAATAATTTTATTGTTTTGGGCAGAGGTGCTTCTCAACATATAAAAGAAGGCATGGGCATCATTGATCCCAACAGGGGCGTGGTGGGTATTGTTACCGAGGTAAGCGCCGGCTTTGCTGTGGTGATGAGCCTGTTGCATAAAGACAGTCACCTGAGCGGTAAATTATTAAAAGGCGGCGAAACCGGAACATTAAATTGGGATGGTAAAACGCCGAATATTATTGCGCTGTCCGGAATACCCAAAGGCGCTAAAGTTGCCAAAGGCGATACGGTAATTTCCAGTGGCTACAGCACCAGCATACCAAAAGGAATGATGATGGGTATTGTACAGGAAGTAAAAGCTGATAAAAGCACCAGCAATTTCATTATCAACTTTAAAACGGCTGCCAATTTTTATAACCTGGAATTTGTTTATGCCATAGATAATAAGCAGGCAGAAAGTATTAAGGCCATTTTGGAAAAAGAAAAAGAAAAAGAAAAATCGCAGTAACCCGGTTATTGTAAAACATGAGTACACTGGTAAAAAATATTATCCGCTTTGCATTATTTATCCTGGTACAGGTTTTTGTACTGGATAAAATTCACCTGCACCAGATGGTAACGCCGTATATTTATTTCCTGTTTATTTTATGGTTACCGTTTCGCATGGGCCGCACCCAGCAAATGTTTTTTGCACTTGTGCTGGGTTTTACGCTCGACAGTTTCCGGCATCATCCGGGCTTTCATACAGCCGCATGTGTGCTTATCGCTTATATCCGCCCGTTTCTTATCAATCTTTTAATACCACAGGAAGGTGCCGATAACAATTACGAGGAACCATCGTTTAAAAGTATGGGAGGTGTGGTACCCTACATGATTTTTATCGGAGTACTAACTTTTATTCATCATGGATGGTTGTTTTTGCTGGAAGCCTGGCAGTTTGGAAACATCTGGTATTTTTTAGTAAAAACATTATTATCAACTTTATTAAGTTTATTATTAATAGTGATAACTGAAATGTTATTTACACGTCAGCAAAAATTCAGAACCAATACTGCTTAGAGCTATGAGCTTTGAGCACTTATTTTATTGAAATCTAAAATCACAAATCTAAAATCTAAAATCAAAATTGTCTGTATTTAATCAATCAAGAAAGAATGTGATCATGCTGGTTTTCATCGGCATGTTTGTGGTTATCTTTTTGCAATTGATAAACCTGCAGATGTTTTCTTCTAAATACAGGATAGATGCCGACAACCAGGGTACATTTCGTAAAGTAATTTATCCCGACCGCGGAATTGTGTTTGACCGCAAGGGCAAGGCTATATTACAAAACACGTTGATCTACGACCTGATGGTTATCCCCGGTAAAATAAAAGGAACCGATACTGCAGCCTTATGCAGTATACTGGATATTGATTCAACAGAATTTCATAAGCGGATCATTGCTGCCATCATTAAAAATAAAAGTTACCGGGCTTCTGTTTTTGAACCCCTGCTGAGTAATGAAAAAATGGCCAAGCTTAATGAAAATTTATATAAACTGGCACCTGGA
>JANNYY010000505.1:0-23990 GCA_031410355.1 Chitinophagaceae bacterium
ACTTTCCGTTTTAGAATTATAATTGATGATGGCGATAAAACGATAACTGCTGAACAGTTGAATAGATCAGCAGATGAGTTTTCAAAACAATATTAATCAATAGGAAAAAATTTTATTTACCAGGGTTTGTTGCTTCCCTAATTTCATTTACTTATGAGGGCTTTCTGTATCTTTTGAAGCAATATAACTCACCCATTTTTTTGTTGTGGTAGAAATTAAGCTTTCAAACCGTTCAACAAATAACGGGTAGGGGGCAGCAGTATCTTTGTAAGGCCCGGCTTTAGATAAAAAGAGAAATTTTTCCATCTTTAAAGACTCGGCAACGGTACGGTACTCTATCCAGTTTTCCTGGAATTTTATTAACGTAATTAAACCTGCAATGGCTGCGACTATTATGCCCAGGATACCAATAATTAGTTTTATCGGGTTTTCATTATCATTAATATAGCCACTTAAAAAAGGTATAAAAAGCGCTAAAACAATTTCTGTTATTTTAAAACTCAGGTACCATTTTTTATTAGAGCCGCTTTTTTTATCATACCATTTGATCTGGTCCAATACCCTGGATTGTAAATATTCTTCTTCTGTTTTAGGTAAAAAGGCGTAATAATCTTCCATGACTATTTTTTTAATAAAAGTAATATTTTATTTTACTTATGGCAATTATATTCAAGTGTTTTTTCTCTCCCCGCAACCGGGCAGCAGATACTTACAAATACAAAGTCTTGGCCTCAGCTACCATCACATTTTTTTTTGAAGCCCAAAAGCATTCGCCTATTTTTGCATGCCTGTCATATTTTAGCTACCTATCAAACATAATAACAAATAATGAAAACATTAGCCTTATTCATTTTAACAATTTTTACAATAACAAATGTACCTGCGCAGACCGACAAAAACGGGAACCCTGTTTTTAACAGCAACCTCATCAGTGAAGAAAAATTCGACAACTTTGAATTAACATCAAGCTATTACAATATCAAAGAAAATATTTCTAATAAAAAATCCTCTGTATATGTTAGCGACAGTCCAACTTTGGAAGATTATTTTAAATTTTCAAGAGATCTTCCTGCAACAGTCTTCATTGCCCACAAAGGACAGAATGTAATTTGTATGATCATGTTGTTACAAAAAAATGAACCTGGCAAAACAACGCTTACTTACAAAATAGTAGATCCTGGTAACAAAAAAAATTTTCAGCTTCCTTGTAATGTTTGGGGTGAGATCAATGAAAAAAGAGCTGATGAGCTGTTGAATTTAAAGGTTGATGCGGAATCAAAAATCATAGACCTGCCAAATAATGGCAAAGGACTTTTATTTAATGGAATAGTATGCCGTATACAATCATTTGAAAAATTAAAAGCTGAAGTAATTGAGATAGCAAATCAGGTAGCACTGAAAGAAAACCGAAATGAAGTCATTAAAGACCCGGAAGAATATATTAAAAAAGAGTCAATTGGCGGTAAACTTGATTTTAATAAATTGCTGGAAGCGGAAAAGCAGGCTATGTTTATGTATGATGGTATAATGTATAATAAAAAAGACTTTGCAATATACTTATGGGGGAAGAAAGTAAAAATGTTGGGTATCAGTACTTCAAAAAAAGCAATAAAACTTTGGGAAGAAATAAATAACCGTGAGTTAACATCACCCGAAAAACAAGCTTTAGAAAAAGGATTTGAAAGTAAAGACCATTAACAAACAAAATGACACAATAGGGTTGATGGAGGTTTGCAATCAAGTGTATTTTTTTTGTATCATCTTTGTATTTCAAAAATTTAAAGCAAAATAAAGATGCAATTATCAAACAATAAAATTTTAATTACGGGTGGCGGCAGCGGTATTGGCTTAGGCCTTACGGAAAGATTTATTGCCGAAAACAATACCGTAATTATTTGCGGAAGGCGGGAATCAGTTTTACAGGAAGTTGCTGATAAATTCCCTTCGGTTATTATCAAAGTATGCGATTTATCTGTTGAAGCAGAACGCACAGCGCTTTTTAAATGGGTTGAAGACAATCACAGCGATTTAAATGTACTTGTAAACAATGCAGGCATTCAGCAATGGATGACGGTTACTGATACAGATTTTTATCAGCGTGCAAAAGATGAAATTGCAACCAATATTGAAGCACCGCTTCATTTAACTTCGCTCTTTATAAATCTAAAATCCTTACGTACCATTATTAATGTAACCTCGGGATTATCTTTTGTACCATTAACAAAAGTGCCGGTTTATTCAGCAACAAAAGCCTTTTTTCATTCATTTACAATCTCTGCACGCAGGCTATTGCAGTCAAAAAATATAGAAGTAATTGAAATGATACCACCAGCCCTCAATACAGATCTTGGCGGCAAAGGTTTGCACGATGCTGCACCTCCTGTAAATGATTTTATAGAATCAATATTTGAGCAATTAAAGCAAGGAAAAACAGAACTCACTTTCGGATTCAGCGAAACAATGGCTAAAGCAAATCCTGAGGATTTAAAAAATACTTTTAACCGGATGAATCAAAACTAAACAGGCCGGTCTCTAAAAGTCTGGCACAGTTTTCCTGTCTTTGTAAAAAAAACAATTATGAAAAAGAAAACAACCGGGGAAGAAGATATAAAACCCGACCTGAAACACGATACCATGGAATTTTCGGCCTCTACCGATGGCGATGATCAACTGGATACCGATGACAGCTCTTACGAAGAAGAAGAGATTAATGCAGAAGAACTTGATGCGATAGAAGATGATGCCGCCCTGGAAGCCGAAGCGCTTAACGCAGCCGAAACAGACCGGGAGGCGGATCCGGATAACCTGCCTGATGAGAACTGGACGGACGACTTACCCGATACGGAAGATGAGGAACCGGACAATGAACAGCACCGCAACAACGGGTAAAATAATCTACTGCTGCCGCCTGAGTTTTGCCTCATTCCTTTGTGGCAGCAGGGATACAAAGCCATCCGGCTATCAAAGTATTTTTTTAATTATAGAAGCCCTTGATGAAAGATCAGCCTTGTTAACAGTTACATTTTCTTTTATTGCTGCCGAACCTTTGTCAACCATAGCTGGCACTATCTTTTTCAACTGCCGGATGAATTTAATTTTTTGAGCCTTGCTCAATTCCTTTAAACGAAATGCCAGATAATATTCACCCTCTTTGCCCATTGGGCCAATGCTGTCAACAGCAATGCGTTTTATCCTGTTTTGCATTTTAAAGCTGCTGATCAATTTTATTATGGGGCCGCTGTCAGGCACACCGCAACATATACTGTTGAAAGATATTACAACAGGGTAGGAGTTAACCTTTTGTGCAAATGCCGCTGTTGTAAGCACTGCTGCTGAAAAAAATGATAAAAGAAACTTTTGCATAATGAAGGTTTAATGTTGCAATATTATGTAAGAACCTCAATTTGTGAAAAAGTTTAGCAGCCAAATATTAATTAACAAGGCCTGGTTTAGTATACCTTTAAAGCAGATAAAAACCTACATGCTTTCAATTATATCACGGTAGCCCCTGCCAATAGGAATAGATACGCCGTTAACTTCCACCATTTCGGCGGTATATGAGTCTATCTTACTTACTGAAATTATAAATGACCGGTGTATACGTTTAAAAAGATGTGCCGGCAAAAGGGCCTCCATTTCATGTGTACCTATTTTTGAAATGTATTCTTTTTTTGTAGTAACTATCCTGATGTATTCCCGCTGGCTCTCTATATAAACGATTTCTGCAAATAATATTTTAACTTTTTTCTTTTGTATGTTCAGGAATATAAAATCTTTTTGCTCCGGGCTTTCATCTGATTTTTGTATTTCATTCTGTGTTGTTTTTACCTTCGTTACTGCCATTAAAAAACGTTCAAATTCAAATGGCTTTAACAGGTAATCCGTTACGTTTAAATTAAACCCCTCCACTGCGTATTGATGATAAGCGGTGGTAATAATTACCGCTGGCGGATTGGTAAGCGTTTTTAAAAAAGCCATCCCTTTTAATTTGGGCAGGTGAATATCTAAAAAAATAAGATCGGTTTGATTATCCCGTAACCATTCAGTTGCCAGGATAGCATCTTTGAATGTGGCCTGTAATTGCAGGAATGGAACCTGCAAAACATACGCTGCTAAAACTTTTACAGCCAGTGGTTCATCTTCTACTATAATACATTTTATATCAGGCATGGCTTGAAAGGTTAATTTTTAAAGTTGAAGTAAACACCGGGCCGGATTGTTTAACGGAAAGATCATGATCTGTAAAAAGCAATTCCAGTTGTCGCCGCAGGTTACTAAGGCCGATATTTTCTTTTACATTCCCTTCTTCCGGAAATACCTCACTCGAATTTTTAACAACAAACAATAACTGGCGCTTGTTAACGGAGAGATGAATATCTACAAATGGCTGATCCCTTGTTTCAGACACACCATGTTTAAAAGCATTTTCAACCAATGGGATCAATAGCAGTGGCGGCAAGGCCTGTTTCATGTCTTCAATATCGTAATTTAAATTTACATGCAAAGAATCATCGTAGCGTAATTTTTCAAGCGCAATATAATCATTCATAATTTTCAGTTCCTGTTCTATTGCTATATAATCTCCCCCGGTTTCATACAGCATATAACGCAATATTTTCGACAGGCGTAAAATAGATTCGGGGGCCAGGTCGCTTTTATCTCTTGCCAAAGAATAAATATTATTCAGCGTGTTGAATAAAAAATGTGGGTTGGTTTGTGATTTTAGATAATTTAATTCTGCCTGTTGCTTTTCAATACGAAGTTGCTGTGTTGCCTGTTTTAATTTTATATAATTATAAATATGCCTGATGATTCCAAAAATAAAAATTGAGCCTACACTATGAGCCATTAGATTTTGTAATAAAAGATCCAATGATTTGAATACACCAATAGGAGTATAAATATGCAATTGAATGCCCAGCAGCCGCCATAGGTGTGCACCATAAGAAAATAACATTAAATACAGCAATAAAAGCAGGATACCGGGGAAAATATTATAAATAATATTTTTTCTTTTACGTAATACAAAAGGTATGGAGTATTCGAACAGCATAAAATTGAGGACAATAACATACACAAGGCGCCAAAGATTGTTAAACAGAACAGCAAAAAAACTATCTGGGTATTTCACAATGCTGTTACCAAACGATATAAAAAAAAATATCATCGTAGTCCATATGTAAGGCCTTAATTTTTCCCTGTTGATTAGTATACTCATCTTGTTTTTTATGATGATAAATATCGGTAAATCTTTCCTGGTTCATTTTACAATCTATAGAATCGGGTTTTCGGTACACGAATAACAGGGAAAGGTCAATCAAATTCATGAATGGACAATCGTGAAGAAGAACTTTTCTGAAACTAATGGCCTGAATTACTCATCCATGAATTCACAATTCACGATTCACCATTTCCGGCTCACGATGCATTACGCTGCGTAATTGCGCTGTTTATATACCAGAATCTGCTGTTCATTGACTGTAACTTCTATAGCTTGTTTTTATCAGCTATTCTTGTATAAGAATTTTAAATGCCTGCAATAAAAACTGAAAAAATGAATAAAACAATACAATTTGGCGAAAATGTAGCAGGATATAAAATTCCCGTATTAAATGAGAGAGAAATAAGGGCATCCGCAGGGATACTTTTTTTAGCAACGTTCATTGCCCTGATGCTGATCGTTTTTAAAAACAATTTTTTGCCAATAAAGTATGTTATAACTTTTTTTCTTGCTGATTTCATCATACGCGTTTTTGTTAGCCCAAGATTTTCTCCCACGTTAATAACAGGGCGTTTGATCGTTCGAAACCAGGTACCAGAATATGTGGGGGCTCAGCAAAAAAAGTTTGCATGGGTAATTGGTTTAACCCTGTCAGCTACCATGTTTATTTTGATGGTGGTCATTAATTCATATAGCCCGGTATCAGGTATTATCTGCGTGATTTGCCTGCTGTTCCTGTTCTTTGAATCAGCATTTGGTATTTGTTTGGGATGTAAATTTTATTCAATTTTTTATAAGGGAAAAGCGCAGTACTGCCCCGGCGAAATTTGTGACAAAAAATCAAAACAGGATATTCAAAAAACATCCGGGCTACAGTTGTTCATTGTGCTTGCATTCATCGCATTCATTTTCCTTACTGCCCGGTTATTTAACAATCAGTTCAGTAAAAAGCCCTATGACCTGTTTGGGATTTTTGTATCTGCACAATCTAAATAAAAGCATCATTAAGGTGTATAGAAGATACCCGTATATTCTGGTATAAGCATACCCGAATGCAAATGATAAGGATCATAAAATCAATTTAAAATATAAATACTAAATAAAATCTACAAACATGAAAAAGATAATCTTTTCGATCGTGACCACGCTTACTGCAATAGTTGCAATGGCTCAAAATTATGAAGCAGCCAACTGGAAAACCTGGCTGTTAGATGATCCACAGCAGATCATTAGTGTTGCTCCTCCAACTGTAGTTCAGTCAAAAGCTGAATTGCAATTGATCAAACAGGCAATGGGTAAAGTTGATGGGAAAAAATTAGCGGAAATAAAATACTGGAATGCCGGTGCTCCTTCCTACCGCTGGAACCAGATTCTGCTCAAAACAATTTCCTGGGATAACCCTAACCTGATACTTCGCACTCCACAAGCATGGGTTAATCTTGCCATTTATGATGCAACGATATTGGCATGGAAAGAGAAGATCAAATATAAAAGAAAACGTCCGCAGGAGATGGATCCTTCACTAAAACCTGTGGTTAGTGCCCCCCTTACTTTTTCTTATCCATGTGAACATACAGTAACGGCCGCTGCTGCTGCCACTGTAATGGCTTATTTTATGCCTGAAAAAGCTGATTCCATTTTGCAACTGGCGCATGCCGCTTCACAATCACGGGTTGATGCAGGCGTACAATTTCCAAGTGATATTGAAGCAGGTTGGAAACTGGGAGAGCAGGTTGCAAAACAGATCATAGAAAAAGCAAAAAAGGATGGGTCTGATAAAGTTTACCAGGGACAGATAAACAAGGATCCAAAAAAATGGACCGGGGGTTTTGCAATGGGTATAAAACTTCCTTTAATGACGCCCATGGTATTACGTTCAGTTGATCAGTTCAGACCAGCACCACCACCGGATTTTGAATCTGAAATGAAGGAACTGAAAAATTTCAAGCAAAATTTCAAATCCCGTTCCCTCGCTTATTTCTGGGCTAACAACGGACCTGAAGTATGGAACGACCTGGCAAGCCAGAAAATGTTTGAAAACCGTATGAGCGATGATGCGCCGGCAGTTGCAAGGATATATGCAGTACTGAATGTATCATTTCATGAAATGACCATTGCTGTATTTGATGCCAAATATGCTTATTGGGGGATCAGGCCCAACCAGTACGACAGTACTTATAAACCGCTCATCATGACGCCACCATTCCCAGGTTATCCATCTGGTCATGCCGCAGGTGCCGGAACTACAAGCGCTGTACTGGAATATTTTTTCCCTGCTGATGCAAAACAGTTTCAGCAACTGGCGCAGGATTGTGCAGATTCACGATTCTATGCAGGTATTCATTTTAAAACAGATAATGAAACAGCGCTCCGCATGGGTAAGGAACTCGGGAAATATATTGTTGAAACCTGGATGAAAAAATAAAGATGCGAACATAGTTATCATTTGATTAACGAGGGGTGTTTCTACATCCCTCTCTTAAAAAAAGTAAAACCCGCATAAGCAAATAAAGGAAAGAAACGAAAAATTTACAGGCAGGTTTAACCTGCCTGTAAATTTTTTTATTGTAACAGTAAAACTTTATCTTTTACCTCGCCTCAGCCACCATCCCAACCATATACCCGCAACTCCCCAGGTAATTAATGCATCTGTAAGTGAGCCATCAGGTTAAAGCTTCCATACCACATATAGATAGTGCAGGCCCATTTAAGATGATGCAGGTGATTTAGAAAAAGGCAATTTTTTACTGCGCAATTTTTTTTATTTATTTTCTCATTCATGAAGTATCTTTAATCTTGCCTGAAACCCATTTTACAAAACCATCATCATTCATATAAAAATTTAAAACATAACAGATGAAATCAAAAAAAACATGGATGTTCTTAACCCTGCTTATGGGTTGTATTGTTTTTACAAAAAATTTGGGTGCACAGGATACCTGGGGTTCCTGGTCGCATGCCGTTGCCGTAAAGGGCTATGAAGGAAAACATTTTCGCTTACAGGCACAGGTAAAAACCATGGTAGATGATGATAGTGCAGCGGCAAGGTTATGGGCAAGGGTAGATAACCCAAAGCACAATGGATTTTTTGAGAATATGGAGAAAAGACCCGTTCGTAGTAATGAATGGAAAACCGCTGTTATAGAAGGTAATATTGATTCTGCTGCTACGGCATTTACAGTAGGGGTTTTGGTGGAAATGAATGGTAAGTTTTATTATGATAACATTAAGTTAGATATAGAAACTGCAAAAAATAAATGGGTAAACATTTATACTGCCGATTTTGAAAATAATATGGACGACTGGGCCAGGGGCATAAATATTGAGAAGAACAGCAGCGGTAAAAATGAGTTGTACGCGGCAAGTTTACAAACTGATGAGGCTACTAAAAGTAAGGTATTGGTTATTGAAGGCACAAATGTGCCTAACTATGGTTTTAATAAAAAGGCCGGAAAATTTGCTGATGTAAATGGCATTAAACTGTATTATGAAATTTATGGCGATGGGCCACCGCTGGTAGTATTGCATGGTAATGGCGGATCTATAGCCAGTGCCGCCAAACATTATCCGGATCTTATAAAAAAATACAAAGTGATTGCTATTGACAGCCGTTCACAGGGCCGGTCTGGCGATACTGACCAGCCGCTTACCTACGACCAGATGGCATCGGATATAAATGCACTGCTGGATCAGTTGCATATAGATTCGGCATTTGTTTGGGGCCAAAGTGATGGTGCTATCTTATGCCTGGTGCTGGCCATGGATTATCCCAAAAAAGTAAAAAGGGCATTGGCTTATGCGCCTAATATTATGCCCGATAGCGCTGCTGTTTTTGGCTGGGCAGTAACTGCAGTGAACAGGGTTATTAAAAATTCTAAAGATAAGCATGAAGTAAAATTGTACGAGATGATGCGTGACTATCCAAATATCCCTTATTCAAAACTGCATACCATTACAGCCCCCTGCCTCATCATGGGTGGCGACAGGGATGTAATACGGCCTGAGCACCTGGTAAAAATGTTTCAGAACATACCCAATTCGCAGTTGTGCATCCTGCCTGGCGCAACACATGGCGGGGCATGGGAACAAAAAGAAGCGTTCTTAAAAATACTGAACGATTTTTTTACCAAACCTTTTAAAATGCCAACCACAGAAGATTGGTTTAAAGAATAATAATTACAGATAAATTTAAAGAGAGGGTGTCGTTTTTACTTCATTTGTCCGGCCTGCATTGCCTCCCCACATATTCCAGCCGGTAATACTTTTGTTGCCGGTATTGATGGCATACATTTTACTGTTAACGGTGGTTACATATATCCAACCATTATCTACCACAGGCTGATAGCGTATGGGATCTTTTATGTTATACTTTTTAGTAAGCACTCCCTTCGCTTCATCAAATATCAATACTTCTCCTTTTAAAGTTGCTACAATAATATAACCATTTGCATACACCGGCGGGGTTCCCATATAACCGCCTTCCGCATTCATATCGCCTTCCAGTTTATGCTTCCATTTAATATTTCCGCTGCTGTCGGTACATACAATTTCATCCCCCATTGTATTGTACAAACGTCCGCTTTTATACAACGCCCTTGATCCCTGGTATGATTGCAGCGATGAAACATTGGACTGGCCTATGTTATCAAAAGCAACAGCATAATTTGAACTGGCAGGTGCGCCTGCAGCAAACCCATTACCAGCATCTGCTGTTACAGCAGCCCCTTTAAGCTTCGATCTTGATTGTACCTTCTTATCTAAGTAAGCCGCTTCTTTTTTATAAACAGATTTTTGTTTTGTACCATACCCAACTACTACAACTTCACTCGCTGCATTTGTTGCTGCATCATCACTTCTGCGGCTTGTAATTATTTCATTTGAGGCAGAAAATACCGGCGTAGATGTTGCCCTTATTGCCCTGGCTTCTGTTATCTCACCTGTTTGTTGTTTTACTTTATATAATGCACCTGAAAAAGTTGTTACATACAACAGGTCGTCTTTAGCCACGGGTGCACTCATAATATCACTGTCTATCCATTTCTGCCATAATATTTTCCCGGTTTTTAATTCTATAGCAATAAGTACATGGCTGGGTAAAATTATTCGGTCACTGTTATTGCCCTTACTTTGATTATTAACCTGGCCCTGGTATTGTGCGGGGTAAGATGTAAATACAATACCATTGGCAATGCTGGGCATACTCATTAAAGGGTCGCCCAAAAAATATGACCACAATGGTTTGCCGCTAACCAGATCACAGGCAAAAATGGTACATGATTCGGTGTTGAAAACAATAACACCATCTTCAATAGCCGGGGAAGATGGCCCGTCATCATCAAGGTTGATGGCCCATTTATTTTCGCCTGTTTCTGCATCAAATGAATAATATTGCCGGCTGCCAAAACCACCGCTTAAATATATAGTGCCGTTAATTACTGCCGGTGTGGGAATATTGGTTTTTGAAGGCAACTGAATGCAAAACCCATCAGGCGTTTTGGTAGTGTAATTATTAATTTTACCTGCAGTAACGTTTCCTTTTCTAAAATCTTTTTTTGGGCTGAACTGATCATCACTGTTAAGAGCAAGTATCTGCGGAAGAATATCTTTTTCCTGTGAAGATGAATCTGTAAAAGATGTATGAACCACTTTGCCGGATAGTGCAGGAACCGGACTAAACTTCCATGCAGTTAAAAGCGTAATGCCAGATAAAAGTATTAGCAGAAACAGGTTATTTTTTTTCATTACAATAAGTTTTATTTTTTACAGATGCAGTTTGCGTAATTATTTCACAAAAAAATTAAAGTAGCCGGTAACGCTGTTTGATAAAGAGGCTGTCTTAAAAGTAATGAACACCATATAGCCCGTAAGGCGGTAAGACGGAAAGGTCTTATTTTTCAACTTACGTTTTCTTATCGCCTTCCCGGCTTCCCGGCAAATTTCACTTTTGAGACAACCTCTCTTTATAAACTGTTAGTTTTCTGGGTTTATTATTTATCAAATGCGGTGATCTTTATTTTTTTACCGTTCACTTTTAAACTGCGTCCATTATTTTCAAGCATTTTATCCTGCTTTTCTTCGTTAGTTAAAAGTTCATCCAGGTATTTGGCTACCGCAGCATCCGAAATAGTAATATCTTTTCCATCATACACCGCCTCCGAAATATATGAGTTAAGCATGTTGGCTACATTGCTTTTGAATAGCTGTGGCGTTGCATAAATATCACAACCAATTATCCTGTCGCCGGTAACAGCCAATATGCCTACAATAGAAGAATCTGCCAATATCGCCTTTGTAAATGCATCTTTATATTCTTTCATCTCATCATTATATTTTGCACTCTGGGTTACTGCTGTATAAGTGCCGGTACTTGTAACTGTACCATTATCTTTATTAATATCAGCCACTTTTTCCCAAACCTTACTCTGGCTCTTTTCTTTTACAATACTTTTTCTTACAGCATTATTAATATTGCTGTGGTAACCATAAAATACAGCGCCTGCGCTGTTTGTATTACTTCGGTTATTATCACTTTGCGATGTCCACCTGCCGTGTTCCACACAATACACCGAAAGTGTAATGGATTTACCCGGGGCTATCAATGTATCTTTTTCAACAACCCTGTCCTGTTTTCCACCTTTTACAATATCGCCCATGCCAATAATGATGGTATCTTTTGAAATATTACTAAAGCGGAGTGTATTTACAGTTCCCCCGGAAGGCATTTCCTGTACTTTAATTTTAGATTGATTAATGGCTGTTTCGAGTGTTGTATATTTTCCCATACCAACAAATTCTTTATATAGAGATGGCTTTGCTTTTATGTAATAGAGTTTTATTTTTTTATGCTGATTGGTATAGCCGGCTTTAAAAGCCATGGAAGATTCGTTGTAGGGCATAAATAAATTATTTTTCTTCAACTGAGCCTGCACATTAAAAGCAGCAATTAAAAAGAAGAGGCTGAACAAACCGATATTGATTTTCATAATTGTAAGTTTTATGAAATAAAAGTAGCATACCAAAAAGCCCTTTATGATCGTACTTGGTGAAACCCGTTTTTGACTTGGTGGGCAATAAGGAAATAGGCTTAAAATGCTGTTATTTTGCAGTACAAAGAATTATAAGTTTGAAGAAGCATTTCATTTTTAAATTGGGTATTACAATACTGTTGCTGTTATACAGCAGTGCTTTTACAATACTATGTGCCCAACAGAAAAAAAATGAAAGCTATAAAAAAGCATCGAGGAAAGTAGAGACCGGCCTGGAGAAGAATAACCCCGATACCCTTGCCCAGGGATATTTTGACCTCGGTGAAAGTTATTATCAAAGGGGTGAATCGGGGAAAAGTGAACCCTATTACCAAAAGGCCAAAGCCTTATATGAAAAGATGGACGATGCAGAAGGCATAGCTAAAAGCAGCAGGGCACTGGCTAAAGCGCAGGAAGACCAGCACAAGGATAAGGAAGCCGTAATTAATTATACTACCGCCCAGGATAATAATGCCAAGACCGGCGACAGTAATGCGGTTACGTTCAATAAAAATGATATCGGCAGGCTTTCCAACTCCGTTGGATTTGCAAGCCAACAGCAATTTTTGCAGGCCAATATTAACCTGGGGTATAAATTCAAAGACACCAATGAAATAGTTTCCAATTATTCACGGATGGCCGATCTGAGTTTAAAGAACAGAAAGATCATTCCGGCCCTGGGGGCATTTAAATCTGCTTATTCCTTTTCACAAAATAATCCCGACCAGGCACGCAAATACAACCAGCGCATTACGGATCTATATCTGCAGGAAAAAAATTTCCCGAAAGCAATTGAAACAAAAAAGGAAATTTTAAATACTGACTTCGTTCTAAATTCTACGCAATTCCAGGCCAGTGAAATTACCTCATTGGCTGATGTTTATATTCAAAAAAAAGAAGACAGTACTGCCATCAGGCTGCTGCATGAATCTTATGCGCTGTCTGTAAAGAACGGACACACACTGGAAGCTAAAAAATGTATTGAAAAGCTGGATAGTATTTATCAAAGCGCAGGAAACAAAGTAATGAGTCTTAGCCTGTATAAGAATTTTCTTGGAGCATTACCAGGCATTATTTCTAAAGACAGTTCTCTTACCGATAACAAAATAATAGCTGGAACCGAGAACATAATAAAACGGCTTGAAACTGAAAAAGCGCTTAAAGATGATTTGATAAGAAGAAAAAATATTTTCAATTACTGGCTCATCGGGTCAATAGCTGTTCTTTTGGGTTTTATGGGTATCATTCTGGTTATCCTTAAAAAATTGAAAATAAAAAATAAAAAAATAGCACTGCAGTCGTTACGGAGAGAAATGAATCCGCATTTTATTTTTAACAGTTTAAACAGCATCAACCAGTTTATTGCCAATAACAATGAGCTGGAGGCCAACCGGTACCTGACAAAATTTTCTACCTTAATGCGCAGGGTGATGGAAAACTCCAAAGAAGATTTTGTGTTGTTTGCTAAAGAAGTGGAACTGTTGCAAAATTATCTTGAACTGGAAAAAAGCAGGTTCCCCGATAAATTTGATTTCAAAATACACATTGATGATGCCCTGCTTGCAGACGAAAACTTATTTTTTCCCGGCATGTTAATACAGCCTCACCTGGAAAATGCCATCTGGCATGGCCTAAGGTATATTGAAAATAAAGGGCTGCTTCAATTAAAATTCATTAAAACAGGGGCAGGCATTGAAATTACCATTGATGACAACGGGATAGGCATTGCAGAAAGCAAAAAAACTAAAACTGAAAATCAGAAAAAACATTCCGGCAGGGGAATCAGCAATACACTGGAGCGGATAAGGATACTGAACGAATTGTATCACCACAATATAACCTGCCTGGTGCAGGATAAGCGGGAACCAAATCATGGCGTAATAATAAAAATAACCACACCTCTTTTAAATAAACAGCAGGCATGAAAATTAAAAGTATTATTGTAGATGATGAACAGATAGCCAGGAATGTACTGGTAGATTATCTTAAAAAATACTGCCCTGCAGTAGAAATTATTGGGCAGGCAGCGCATATAAAAGAAGCGGTACCCATGATAAAATCGCTTCAGCCGCAATTAGTATTTTTAGATGTGGAAATGCCTTTCGGTAATGCTTTTGATATTCTTGAAGCATGCCAGGATCAAAAGTTTGAAACCATATTTATTACTGCCTATTCGGAATATTCAATAAAAGCATTAAACCTAAGCGCAGCCTATTATATTCTTAAACCCATAGATATTCTGGAGCTGGTGGCAGCAGTTAATAAAGCACAGATATCAATATTAAAATCTGATGAATTTGACAGAACGCAGATCCTCCTGCAAAACCTGAAACTAAAACCTGAACTGCAGCAGATCATATTACCCACCCTTCACGGATTTGATGTAATTAAAACATCGGCTATAACAAAGTTGCAGGCTAAAGGAAATTTTACAGATGTATATCTTATGGATGGTTCCTGCAAAATGATCTGTAAATTCTTAAAACATTTTGATGAATTGCTTGAAGCGCCTTTTATAAGGATACACCGTTCTTTCATTGTAAACTTAAACTTTATAAAGTCTTATTCTAAAAGTGCCGGAGGTTATGTTACGTTGCAGGATGGGTCTGAAATTGAGGTGTCTGCAACTTATAAGGATCAGTTACTTAAAAGGCTTGGAGTTTAACAAAGTTGATTGGGATGCATTCTGAAATTTGTTCATCTGGTTTAGTTTGTGCCAATCTCTATTTCTACAATATCTTGAATAATAAATGGTAGCATAAAATGTTGAGCCATCAATCTTAAAAGGTTTAATGTTAAGGACAATATTTAGTGGTAAAAAAAGGTACTGTTATATAAAAAACTATTTACGGGAATATCTCTTAACCCGTTCGTCATGTGATCAGTTTTTGAAACAGTAGATGCATAACCTGCCACAGTTTTATTATTGTGTAAGAAGTTGTGTTCGGGTTTTTATTATTAACTATTCATCAATCTTTGAGAAAAGTTATGTACTGTGAAAGTTATTGCCTATGTTCGTAAAAATATTACTGCAAAACCTCCTTTAAAGTCTTATCCTCATATTTACTGATTTATTTTTTTGTGGGACAGATCGTCCTTCTTAACATTATTTTAAATTCTAAGTTCCTGCTTATGACAAAGATTTTATTTCTTTTATTGCCCGGGCTGTTTACAATAATAATGGCGCGGTCGCAACAATTAAGCCCCAGTGTATTGGCTGCTGAAGGTGGTATTAACAACGCGGCGGGCATCTCCCTGGAATGGACGTTGGGAGAAACATTAGTTGAAAGCCTTTCCACTTCTAACAGACTTTATACACAGGGTTTTCATCAACCCCTATTATTAGTTAAAAAAAAACCTGTAGCAGTTGAACAAACGCCAACCGGTTACGGCATAACGGTTGCACCCAATCCTGTCCGGTCATACCTCACGGCCACTATTACATCAGCCACTGTTGAAAAAATGTTTTTATCCCTGATAGATTTTACAGGAAGAGTGATCCCGATACAGGCTGTGTACGGTAAACTCAGCACGGTTAAAATAAATATGTCAGCAATGATGGCTGGTATATACCTGCTTGAAATACGCAATGTATCGGGGAAACTCATAAACACTTTTAAGATCATTAAAGGCCAATAATTATTTACCAAAACGAAACAATAAACAAAATGAAAAAATTATCACTCTTGTTGCTTTTTACCATCTGTTTTCTGCTGCATGGTACTGCACAAAATGCTCCCCGTGGTATGAAATACCAGGCTGTGGCCCGTGACCTGAAAGGGGAAATAATGTCTAACGCAAAAATTGAACTGCGAATTAACCTGCTCAGTAAAAAGGACAATAGCCAGGTTTCGCATTACAGCGAGGTACATTCAGTTACAACCAATCAGCTTGGCTTATTTACACTGGTTGTGGGTGAAGGCAAAAATGAAAGCGGTGATTTTGAACAGGTACCCTGGAGCAGTGCTGATATCTGGATGGAAATACAGATCAGGACAAATGGACAGGCTGATTTTACTTCTATAAGCAACAGTCAGTTACTGGCAGTGCCTTATGCTTATTATGCCGCTACCGCCGGCGTGCTTGCGGGTAAAATATTGCAGGAAGATAGTCCGACGGCGGCAAAAGGAACAGACATTGCAAAATGCCCCTGCGAAGGCGGCCTCTCACAGATAAAAGTACTGTACCTGGGCGCTAGCGGGGTAACTGTAAAAGTTTGGGGCAAAAAAGACCAGAAAGATCTGTTAGCCACTTTTAACGGGGTGAATAACGGCGCCATATTAACAGTAAATGCAAATAACTATCCCGATGGTAAATTTAAGAACGAAACTTTTTTTGAAGTGGTAACTGCGGGTATTCCCATTGTAGAAATATCAACAGAATGTGAAGAGTTAAAAGAACCATGGGAAATGTCGTTGGGCGAAACCTTCGGTAATTTTTCTGTACTTTCTCATCGCGACAGGAAGAATAATGCTGAATGTACTGTTTGTGATCTGAGAAAAGAGTGGCATGTGGGTGGCAATGGCTTAATGGACCTGTGCAACTGGATGGGTACAAAAAGCTATACCGACCTTGTATTAATTACCAATAATATTGAAAGATTAAAGATCACCAAAGATGGAAATATTAATATCAATAACAGTCTCCAGATTGGCAATAATCTTACTATTAATAACAATGTAGATATTGGTAATGACCTTACAGTAAAAAATAATGTAAACCTGAATACTACCGGAGGAGCGACAATTAATAATGGACCGTTTACCGTGAATAATATGAGCCCTACTAATCTTACAGGAATTTTAAACGTAGATAAAGACGCATGGCTGAAAAGCAGGCTGCGGGTTGACGGTATAACTGACCTGAATAGTGCACTGAATGTAAATAATACAAGTCCTGTAACGCTTACAGGCACATTGCTGGTTAATAAAACTGCTACCTTTAAACAACAGGTTTTAATAGACAACCCCTTATTGGGTTCTGCCAATCCTACAACAGGCGGGCTCGTTGTTGCCGGGGGTGTTGGAATTGGTCAAAACCTCAATGTTGGGGGGATTGCCAATTTCGGGGGCAGTACTACTTTTAATGGAATTGTAAATATTCCAAACACAACTCAATCAACAAATACCGGCAATGGCGCTTTGATAGTGGCCGGGGGCGTAGGTATTGGAAGAAATCTAAATGTTGGTCAAAATACTGCACTTGGCGGAACACTGAATGTTACCGGTGCCACAACCTTATCAAACACTTTAGGAGTTACGGGTGCCACAACATTGTCAAATACTTTGGGGGTTACGGGTGCCACAACCTTATCAAGCACTTTAGGGGTTAGTGGCGCAACAACTTTATCGGGTATCACCAATATTAATAATAGCCTTACTGTTACAAAAAACAGTACAGACTTTGTTGCCAGTATCATTAACACCAATTCCGGCGATGGCGACGGCCTTCTTATCAAATTGGGAAAAACCCATCCTGCATACAGTAACGGCAGCTATTTAAATACACCAACACCGGCCCAGGTATTTGATGCGCCCATCGCTACCATCAAAGGATGGGTGATTGATCATACTGCATTTAATCCTACGCAACTGCTTACATTTATTCCTACAACCTTCCAGGCAGCCATGGCTTGCCATGTTGTTAATTTAATTACAGACAGGCTTAATAGTGCCATGAGTTTACCGCTGAATATACCTGCCGTTAATATGCCGGCGGTTAATATGCCGGCGGTTGTTTTGCCGGCCTTAAGCGTTGACCTTGGTGCATTGGGTAGTTTTGATATAATTGGTGAAACAACACTATTTCCTGCAACCACTATTTTTCCTGCAACAACCTTATTTCCTGCAACAACTTTGCTTCCTCCATTCACATTGCTGCCGCCCATTCCACAAATTGATTGTGCAGCGCTGGGATTGCCTACTTTCTCTGTTCCCAATATCAGCTTTACCAATGTAAGCAACTCATTAACCAACAACAATCAATTCATCAGTTTTGTAGATAAGGATAACAGGGAACTGGGTTCAGTTCGTGCACAATCTGTTACTGATTGGGAATTTAATTATCTTGATGGTGCGTATTTTGTAAACCTGATGGCAGGTATGGTGGGTATTGACATTGTAAATGGAGTTGCCAATGCCATTGCCGGGTTTACAAATATGGCAAAATCATATAACTCCATTGGTGTTGAATACGCATCCGGTCATGGTGACTACGCTGAGTGGCTGCAAAGAACTGACCCAATGGAAGTGATCAGTGCAGGTGATATAGTGGGTGTAAAAGGAGGTAAAGTAAGTAAGAACCTTGTTGGTGCAGAGCAAATACTGGCAGTATCACATAACCCTATAATTTTAGGAAATGCACCATCTAAAGAAAAAGAGGCTTATGGAAATAAAATTGCCTTTACCGGCCAGGTTCCAGTAAAAGTTACCGGCCCTGTACATGTTGGGGACTATATTATTGCCAAAGGCAACATTACTGGTTATGGCGTTGCAATAAGCCCTGTTAACCTTACAACAGATGATTTAAAACTGGCTGTTGGCCGTTCCTGGGAAACCAATTTGAACGAGGGCCCAAAAATGGTAAATACGCTTATTGGTATTGATAACGGCGACTATATTAAAATTATGAAAGACGGTCAGGATAAAATAAATGCTATTGAACAAAGACTGACCATAATGGAAGAGAGAATGGATAAATTGTTAAACACAAAAACAAAAAAAGACAGTTACAAAAAGAAATAGTTTATTAAGCGATCATGAATACGTGCATATGAAAAAAATTATTATTATCATGTTGTGTTGCAACCTGTGTTTGTCCGTTTGCGGGCAAATACAGGTTCAATCCAACAGCATTGACAGCCTTGAAGTAAATGAAAAATACTGGGCTGCCTGGTTAACCAACCTGTATGACATAGGGGTGGTAATGACCAAAGACAGCATGAAGATCAATGACGAAGCCCGGAGAATAATACTCGACAGTAATTTCCGGAAAATTATTTATCCCCGTGAATATACCTGGCAGGATGCGACCTCCCTTTTAAAAGGAATGGAGTTGAAAAAAGGATTTTGGTATTTAATTAACCTGTATGCCGCCGATACTGCCAATAAAAAAATGGTAATTGAAACCCTTGTGCCCTTTGATAGTTTTATGGATATGGAAAAGATCATGGGCAGCACATTTTACACCTATGCCTTGTTGGATCCAAAGATCTGCAGCATCAAAAATGGCAAACCTGTAATAATAAGGCCGGATATTGTTGAAAAACAATTTAACCAGGTGAAAGAGATCATCAGCTATATTGATTATTACCGGAAGCAGCGAAAAAGTGGATAAAAAAATGTACCGGTTAAACTGTTTCACAATAAAAAAACTATAAAGTATAAGATCAAAAGGCCCTTGTTAGCTTTGTATAAATTAAAGCCAGCTCACTTCCACCTGAATGCATAATAGCTGCAGGGTTTTTCTGAAGCATTGCCCATTTGGTGCATTTTACCACTTTCAGCTATAAACAAATCGCCGGGGCCGGCTGTGTATGTTTTTCCATCAATTGTCATTTCTGTTTCCCCATCAATGACTAATATAATTTCTGTATCTACGTGTTGGTGCGCCGTATGGCTTGGGCCTTTTTGTTTAAGATAGGTAATGTGCATTTCATAATTATCGCACATGGCAGTTGGGCGTTCAAAAAATTTACGTGTTCCTTTATTATTGGTTTCTTTATAGGGGAGTGAATCATAGTTTACTAATAATGCACCGCCGGCCTTTGTACTTCTTTCTATATTCATTCCTTTTTTTGACCTGAACCTGAAAACATAATAGGTGAGGGGCCCATTGCCCGTATTTTCAAATACCTGGGCTTGAAGTGGCGGAATAAGCAACACACTTCCTTTACCCAATACAGCAGTTTTATACCCGGTATCCTCCGGATTTCCAATACTGCATTTCATTGTTCCTTCTTTTATAATAATTACCTCTTCAATGTCTTTTTGTGTATGTGCAGGCCTGGGCACCGCTCCTTTAAATTGTGTAGTGGCGTGTATTTCAAAGTATTCAAATTCATTGGTAGTGCCTTCGGTTATTTTACGGCTTTCCCGCTGCGCATCTGTTTTTACAGGAAGTTCTTTCCAATAAAAAACACCGGAGCCAACAGGTTGCAGTTGTGCAAATGTGTTTAAAGCGATAATTAAAAGTAGTGAGAGGAATATAATCTTCATAATAACCGGTACATGTTAATTACCAGTACCAAGTTAATTTTTTTTGTTCGCTATGCCTAATTATTGTAAGTACATATTTTGCTACAAGCATAGTTTTACTACAAAAGTTGCCTGGCTTTTGATCTGCCGCAGCAAGTAAATGAAATAAAATAAATATTTTGTTTTACATTTAAATAAAACCCAAATTATGAATCAGGAAATTATTAATCTTTATGATGATTATACACATACACCTTTAACACGCAGTGAATTTATCCGCCGCCTGGTTTTACTTACCGGAAGTTTTACGGCTGCCATGTCGATACTTCCTTTAATTGAAGTAAATGCCGCAGGCATGAAAATTACCGGGGATGAGGATCTGTTTACGGAAAGGATCAGTTATGCCGGCCAACCGCAAAACATGCAGGCTTATGTAGCCAGGCCAAAAGAAGTAAAAAAATATCCTGCCATTATTATCATTCACGAAAACAGGGGACTAAATGCACACATAGAAGATGTTGCCCGCCGTGCTGCTAAAGCAGGTTTTTTAGCCATAGCGCCCAATGCTTTATCTGCCATAGGAGCTGCTCCCGCAAATGAAGATGAAGCCCGCACAAAATTCCAGGAATTAAAAGCAGAAGACAACCTGCAGAATTTTATACATGTTTTTGATTACCTGGCCACCCGTACTGATTACAATGGCAATGCAGGTTGTGTGGGATTTTGCTGGGGTGGCGGCATGGCCAATAACCTTGCCGTAAAAGTTACCAATTTAAAAGCTGCTGTAGCTTTTTACGGGCGGCAACCGGCAACTGAAGAAGTGAAGAATATTAAAGCTGCTATACAATTGCATTATGGCGCTTTGGATGAACGGGTTAATGCAGGTATTGCAACTTATGAAGAAGCACTTAAGAAAAATAATATCGTGTACGAATTATACATGTATGAGGGGGCCAACCATGCTTTTCATAACGATACCGCTCCCACACGCTATAATGAAGCGGCTGCAAAACTGGCCTGGCAAAGAACCATTGATTTTTTTAAGACACATGTTAAATAACCCCTTAAAAGTTATCAAAATAATTTAATAAAAATGTGTGAAAAATGTAAATCCTTTTTAAAATTATGTAACAATAATAATAAGAATCTGTCGCATCTTTACTTAACAATCTTGATATAAGATTCTCGATTTCTCATACACAGTTAGTTTTGGTTTAAGCTCCTCTTTCGGGGAGCTTTTTTTAACCGCGTAATTACTTACAATCATGGTAGTTGCTCATTCAATATTCAGGGATAAATTATGGGAGCTTAGTGAGTTTGACCTGCATGTAGCATGGAAGCAAAAAAGATAACCGGTTTATTTCAGTTCTTTATCAATTTCTATATCGCCCTCATTTTCTTTAGGTTTGCGATAATCATTCTTGATCTGATCTTCCAATACTTTTTCATCTTTTACATTACGTACAACAAGAAATACGATAAGTGCGGCTGCTATAATACCAAATAAGATCAATACCGGCCAGTTCATATAATTAAAGTTTAAGCAAAGCTAATACAGGCTTTTGACATTTAATGTTATGTTTCCCTCAAAGTTTTTTGCAGGCTCAATTTTAAATCTAAAGTTTTCGGGATTGCGGGTGTTGTAAAAAACTGAATTTTTTAAACCAATAAAGGAATTATTCGGTCAAGGTTAATATTGTTTTCATCCAGCGGGCTAAGATGTTCATGCTGCAGGATGGTACCCAATTTTCTAAAATCAAATTTCTCAGTAAAATTCGAAAAAGAGTTTCTGAGCATTTTCATCAATTCATTTTTATCAATGATGTCATCCAGATCTATGACATAGGAATGTTCTGCAACATAATCCAGCACAGGTTCATTACCGCTTACAAAACGGCAGCTTAACCGGCAGGCAATGCCCTTTTTTGTTGGGGCTCTTTTCTTCATTACATCCAGGGTTGTAAAATTGGTTACATTTTCAACATTATCTGAAATATGAAAATGCCAGTTAGTAACCATCATTTCTGTCTGCTCTATCATGTAAGTTGATTACGTTTTTAGAATTATATCAACTAAGTTAATACATAATTACGGTCCTTAACCAACATACATAATATTTCAGTTTTATTTACAGGAAGCTGATACAACAATAAAAAAGAATTCACTTTTAAAAGCACGAAATTGAAAAAAAGCTGTTGAGAAATGTTTAAATAATTTATAAAATTCAGGATATTTTTAAATGCCGGAAGCCAGCCTGTTGCCGCTTTAATATTTTGGTGTTTACAAATATTCTGTATTAATCGTAGATTGAGTACCTATGGAAGATTTTAAAATAGTTGTTTTTATTATGGCGATCCTCATCAGCTTAACAGCTATTGCCAATAAAAGAAAACTGCCTTTCCCCGTCATATTGGTTTTTGCAGGGCTGATCATTGGTTTTGTACCCCAATTGCCCAACCTTGCACTAGATCCTGAAGTTGTATTTGTAATTATGCTTCCGCCACTTTTGTATGATGCTGCTTCTAAAACTTCCTGGCTTGAATTCAAAACTTCCATACGGCCAATCTCTGCATTAGCCATTACCCTTATTTTTTTTACAACAGTAGCAGTAGCGGTAACGGCGCATTACCTTATACCTGGGTTTAGCTGGCCGCTGGCTTTTGTGCTGGGTGCAGTTGTATCTCCTACCGATGCAGTAGCCACTTCGGGCATTATAAAAGGATTGGGGCTTAATAAAAAAGTGGTCACCATTATAGAAGGAGAGAGCCTTGTAAATGATGCCTCGGCCCTTATTGCATACAGGTATGCGGTGCTGGCTGTTACAACGGGTACTTTTGTATTCTGGCAGGCAGGGTTGCAGTTTTTACTGGTGTCGGGTGCAGGTATCCTTATTGGCGTTGTAACCGGTTTCCTGTTTGTACTGGCCCATAAAAAAATTGAAAATAATGCTGTTGTAGAAACAAGCCTTACCCTGCTGGCTCCATTTGTATCTTATCTTGCTGCAGAACAGTTTCATGTTTCGGGGGTGCTGGCTGTTGTAAGCACGGGCTTGTTAATATCCCGCAAATCGCCGGAGATATTTTCGTACCAAACAAGAATGAGGACCAGGGTGGTTTGGGATACCATTGTTTTTTTGTTACACGGCTTTGTTTTTATTTTAATTGGATTACAGTTACCAGCCATTATAAAAGACCTGGGCAATTACCCTTTGTGGAGCATTGTAGGCTACGGTTTAGCCATCAGCCTGGTAACCATTATTGTGCGTATCATCTGGGTATTTGCCGGCGCCTCCTGGCAAAATTATTTTAGTAAAAAAATAAAAGATAAAACCGAAAACAATTTTATTGACAACACCTGGAAAAATGTATTGATAGTGGCATGGACAGGTACAAGAGGGGTATTGTCGTTAGCAACAGCATTGGCTTTGCCACTGCTGTTAGATGATGGTTCAGCTTTTCCCAAAAGGTCATCCATTATCTTCCTGGCATTTGTGGTAATTTTTGTAACATTGGTTGTGCAGGGCCTTTCACTGCCATTACTCATTCGTTT
>JANNYY010000506.1:0-6596 GCA_031410355.1 Chitinophagaceae bacterium
TTCACATAATCATATCCCGTCAATGCATTCTCAAAATCTTTTGCTGCATTATAACATTCGCTGCTGAAATAATTGGCTTCCAGAACATAAGCGCCATCAGGGAATCTTGACAAATAATTTTTATACCCTGCAAGCGCCGCATTGCAATCATTGGCATTGTATTTTAATGCAGCCGAGGTATAGGTTAATGAATCTGCTTCGCTTACAGAGATACTTTTTCCGCTGCGGCGCATCATTTCAACATAATCATTGGGCTTACCAATTTCAACATAAATATTTTTCATGATGCCGGTAGCTTCATCTGCTTCGGCGCTCTGCGGGTATTTTTGAACCAAAGCCTGGTAATTAGTTAGCGCATCTTCATACTTATCAGTATTGTAATAAACCAGGCCCAGCTTTAAATAAGCCCTCGGCTTTAATCCCCCCGCCTCTTCATCATTCAAAACATTATTCAGGTATGGTACTGCTGAAAGAAATTTTTCATCATCAATATAGGTTTGTGCAATTTCCATATTTGCATCGGGCACCAGGTTACTTTTTGGATATTGCTTTATCAAACTATTAAGTGTGCTTATTTTATTGGTTGAGCTTTTTACACCGGCTATCAATGCTTTTTGAAACATGGCATAATCACTTTGTGGTAAGGCATTATTAACTACCACATCATACATGCTGTTAGCTTTTGTAAAATCCGACTTCATAAAATAACTATCGGCACTGCGTACATAAGCATCCTGCTCCATCGCGGGAGAAGTTACCGTAACTGATTTTGTTACCTGCTCAAAATATCCAAGCGCTTTTGTGTAGTTTTCTTTCTGAAACCAGCTATAACCCAAATCGTAATTAGCTGTATTCCTGTTGGCCTCACCTGCTGCAGCTACATTGGCCTGCATATAAAAACTTAAATACTTAATGGCATTGTCATATTCATTGTTGCGGTATGCAATTTCCCCTTTCCAGAAATTAGCGTAAGCTGTTACGGAAGAAGCTGGTAAAGCCAAAACTTTTGTCAACAGTTCGTCGGCTCTTTTTAATTGTTGATCGTTGATCAACTCCACTGCCCGCCCGTACAATATGCGTGGATACACTTTTTGCATAGAAGCCGTTGGTTTATCAAATGATTCGTACAAACTTAAAGCGTCGGCAAAATTATTTGTATTGGCGAGCAGGCTTACTAAAATTTCCCTTGCTTCGGTATCATAGTCGCTGTTGGGATAATCATGCAGGTATTTTTTCATTTCACTTAAAGCAATATCCTGGTAACCCAGTTCGTAAGAAAGTTTTGCATAATTAAAGCGTGATACCCTTTGCTGCAGTTTATTGGAACTGTTGTAAGCGCTGTACTGGAAGGCATTTCGGGCATTTGCCTTTTGGTTGGTACGCAGGTAACTATCGCCCAGCAGGTACATACTGTTTTGCCCCATCGAATCTTTTTCGGTGCTAAGTTGTTTAAACCCTTCAATGGCTTTATCTAATTTATTGGCATCATAATAACAGTAACTCAGTTCATACAAAATTTCCTTGCTCACTTTATCGCTGTTGTTTACATAAGCCTCCAGAAGTGGCAATGCTTTCTGGTAATTTTTCTTTTCAAAATACAACTGCCCTATCAGCAGGTTCATTTCTTTTTGATAAAATAAAATGCCTGCCCTGCCTAATACACTTTCGCCATAACGCAATGCCTCATCTTTTTTTCCCTGGAAATAATATATCTCGGTAATATAATAAGGTACCACGCCTTTGTATGCTTCCTGTGTTTCTACTAATTTAAAAGCACGCAGTGCTTCATTAAAATTACGGTCGTAGTAACTTATAAACCCATAATAGTAATTTGCCGGAATATAATATTTGTTATCCGGTATTTGCTGTATCTCGTTAAACAAAGGTTTGGCTTCTGCAAACTGTTTAAGATTAAAATAACTGTATGCCCTTTCAAATTTGGCATCGCCTATTTCATCGTTACTTAAATTTTCGAGACCTGCCCTTTCGTAATAATTAATGGCATTGTTAAAATCTTCTTTAACAAAATAATATTTTGCAAGGTGGTAACTCAGCAATTGCCGGCGGGGCTCGTTGTTAACCACGCTGATATAATGCCTGGCTTCCTGCTCAGCAATGGGTTGCTGCAATTTTAATTCGCAAACAATATAATAATAATTTACATCATCGTTGATGTAGGTATGATCACTTACAGTGTTATCCGGATTATCTGCCTTTAACTCAGCAAATAAAGGATATGCCAGTGCAAACTGCTCTTTTACAAAAAGCTCTTTAGCGTCTTTAAACTTTTTTTCGGGATCGGTAATGGCATGTGTTGGTTGAGAAAAGGCGGAGAAGGAAATTACTGCAGCAAAGAGCAGGACGGCAATTTTATGTTTTATCATGGTAGTTAAAGGGTTCAATTTTTACTGGTTGCAAAATTACTTGATTACCCTTTCGTTACAAACATCATTCCAACTGATTGTTAATAAGTGGATAATTGTTGTAAACAAAACGAATGTATTTTTACTTTGCTGTTAATAAAATGATAAATAAATTTGCTTCATTATTTTATAACAGTTCATTTAAAAAATTAAACTCCCTTTTAAAAAAAAATCAATGAGTAAATTATTATCAACTAAGTATTCGGCAGGCGCATTTAATGCAGCCATGCTTTTTTTACGTCTTACTGTGGGCATCTTAATGATGATGCATGGTTATGATAAGTTAATCCACTTTACCCAGTACCAGGGTAAGTTCATGAATTTTTTAGGCATGGGCGTATCCACCTCGCTGGCGCTTACAGTTTTTGCCGAATTCTTTTGTTCTATCTTTTTGATCCTTGGTTTGTTTACCAGACTGGCTACTATTCCTTTGATTATTGCAACCTGTGTTATGGTTTTTGTAGCACATAAAGGCGAGGTTTTTGGTGATGGGCAAACTGCAGCGCTATATCTTATAAGTTACGTGGTATTATTATTTGTTGGCCCCGGTAAAGTTAGTGTGGATGGTATGATTGGGAAATAATATTAAATGGATAATTTAATAATGAATAATTGATAATTCCTCAAATTCAATACTTTCTTCTATAATTTCAGAAGGCAGGCTCTAAAAAGATTATCCTTGTCTCGCCGACAGGCAGGCAATAACCCATTATCAATTATCAATTTAGAAAATGTTTATTACCGAAACCCAAATCCGCATTCATTACGCACTCACCGACCAGATGGGTGTGGTATATTATGGCCACTATGCACAGTTTTATGAAATTGGGCGAACAGAAGCGATACGGCAGATAGGATATACTTATAAAGAAATAGAAGCGCTGGGTATTATTATGCCCGTGGTTGATATTCACAGCAGGTTTTTACGACCCGCAAAATATGATGACCTCATTACTATAAAAACAACTTTAAAAGAAATGCCGGCTCATTTCAAGATCGTTTTTCATTCAGAAATTTTTAACCAGCAGGATGAATTATTAAATACCGGTGTGGTGACTTTATTTTTTGTAGATGCAAAAACAATGAAACGGTGCGATATGCCCGGAGTGCTGAAGGAGAAACTTGCGGGATATTTTGTGAATGGATAATTAATAATTTGTCAAATTCCAACCACACTGCTGAAATTTCAGTGCCAGGTTTCCAAAAAAATATTAATTATCCATTAATGCATTATCCATTACTCACACCCTGTTATTATCGACCTTCCAGTTCTTTATCGCCATCTTTATCTGTTTTGCATCAAGGTTTTCCTCAACTGCCTTTTTTGCCAATGCAACAAATTCATCATCACCTGCAAAACGCAGCGCAACAATTTGTCCAATGCGTAAGCGGCTGTCGAGTGCCTTACCGGTTGCAATAAAATGCCTCAGGTTTTCTTCTGAACGTATTGCTCTGTCCTGCGCCCTTAGTGCAAAAGCACGGCAAAACCACCAGAGAAATAATAACACAAGACTGATTCCAAAAAACAACATGGCATTATGTAATGCGGCATGATTTGTACAATCAAAGCAGGCATGAAACAGGCCAATGCCCGAGCCTACCAGTAAAACCAGGATCAATGTGGAAGTAATATAATGGTACAGGGGTACAAACCTTGCATGATTTTTAAAATTCTGTTCGCTCATGATTATTAGTTTTGGATGAAGTGTGAAAGTAAGAAAAAAGTTTTTCAAACCAGTTTTCTCTTTAAAGTCTCCCTTCGGGGGATTTAGGGGGCCTTTAAAATATTCAGCAGCCTCCACATTTTTTCACGAACAGCACCCGGGCTTCCATCAAAATTATTAATGATAAAAGAGAAAGTATATTCAGCTCCGGTTTTGCTTTTTACATAACCGGTATAACTCCTTACCCCACCAATATAACCAGATTTCATTTTTATCCCATTCTGCTCTGGCAGTGCATTATAAAAAGAAGAGTACCAGTTTTGCTGCCTGGCATATTGCATTACAGTTACCAGCGCATTGGTAGTTACCCGGTTGGCTGGCGAAAGTCCGCTGCCATCAATAATATGTAAGGCAGATTTTTCTATTCCATTTTTACTCCAGAATTCTTTTAAAATGCTGATTGCCGTATCATAAATATTGTCCTTTATAAATGGATAATATTTTTTAGCTATTGATTTTAAGAATGCTTCTCCATAAAGATTTATACTCTTTTGCAAAAACCAGTAATTAATACTGTCAAGAGATGGCGATAATAAGGAGTCGGCATAATGCATGGCTTTATAAACTGGTTTATTGGCAAGAATATTTTCAGCATACGAATAACTTTCAGGTTGTATTGTAATGCCGGCTTTTAATAAATGATCTACAAGGGCATCCTTAAATACATTTGCAGGATTGGCCATACTTCCACTTATGGTAAAATTTTCTTGCTGAAGGGGAATGGTACCTGTTGTAAATGCCAGGTTTGAAAATGGTGAAGAATAAATTATTGTATTATCGCCGCTACCTTTAGCTGCTGTGGCAATATTATTTTGAAAATTAAAATACGGGAGCTTAGGTTTTGTTAAAATAATTGTTGCAGGCCATCCAATTTTTTCACCGGGTTGTAAAATAAGATCGTATTGATTTTCGTGCCAGTTAAATCCAAAACAGGGAGCACCATAATAATTACCTATATCCTGCCATATCCAGCCTTCGGGCATTGGCAACAAACCGTACCAGAGATCATCAACATATAGATTTTTTTCAAAACGAACGAGTTTATTTTTTTTTAGAATTGTTGAAATTTTTGCAAATACAGAAGTATCAGTGGTATTTTTCCAGCGCCAGCTACCAAGTGTCGGGTCTCCCTGGCCAATAATAAATAAAGAGCCTGCGTCAAAGTTATTATCTCCCTGTGGATCGGTACCAATGTATGTTTTATACTTAAAATCTTTTCCCAGCAATTCAAACGCACTTGCACTGGTAACCACCTTCAAACAACTTGCAGGTGCCAAACCAATCTGCGAATTTTTATCAAATATTACTTTGCCTGTTTTACTGTCCACAACGTAGAGGGTGATAATAGCGTGTTTTAACTGGCTGTCTGTTTCTAATTGCTTTACAGCATTCAAAAGTTTTACTTCAATATTTTGCGAAAAAGCATTGCTGTAAAAAAAACATAAAAGCGTAACTGCAAATAGTTTCATCATCAAATAAATTTATTTATCAAAACTAAAAGATTTAAATTTGGTATATGAAAAATTTAGTGGAAGAGCCGGCTTTACAATATAATTTTTACTCTCTGGAGGAGTATTTGAATATTGAATCCAGTACAGAAAATAAGAATGAATATTATAATGGTCACTTAATCGTTATGCAGGGAGCTTCTATAAATCACAATAGAATTACTACAAACCTTGCTGCAGCAGTTGGCTACAAGGCTAAGGGTAAAGGGTGTATCATGTTTTTTAGTGACTTAAGGTTAAAAATTTCCTCAGCAAATGCTTATGTTTATCCCGATGCCATGATTATATGTGGCGAACCGGAGTTAACAGATGATAAATTTGATACAGTTAAAAATCCCAATGTTGTATTTGAAATTATCTCTAAAACATCCGAAGCCAATGACCGCAGAAAATTCTTTTATTACATGCAAATGGCGGGTATAAAAGAAATTGTTATGATCAATTCTTACGACCAGGTAAAAGTAGAAGTTGGCTTAAAACAGGAAAATGGCAGTTGGCAAATTTCAACCTACACTTCATTGAGCGACGTAATAAATTTATCCAATCTCAATGAACAAATATCAGTTAACGATGTTTACGAAGGCATCGTCTTTTAGTTTCTTCATATAATTCTAATGCAACAAACACAGGCATCCATCATCACCATTGGCGACGAACTTTTAATAGGGCAGGTTATTGATACCAACAGCGCCTGGATGGCGCAGGAATTGAACAAAGCCGGCATACGTGTGGTACGCCGTGTGGCAGTAGGTGATGTGTGGGATGAAATTTGGACTGCCCTGGACGAAGAACAAAAATATGCGGATATTATTTTAATAACTGGTGGCCTTGGACCAACTGCCGATGATATTACCAAACCTTTATTGTGCAAATATTTTGAAGGTAAGATGGTGGTTGATGAAGCAGCCAAACAAAATGTGCTGGAAATTTTTACAAAATTA
>JANNYY010000507.1:0-14143 GCA_031410355.1 Chitinophagaceae bacterium
AGAATCGCTGCACGAAGCTTGCCCCAACAATAAGGGCGATTGGTACTTCACGGGTAATTATCCAACACTCGGAGGCAACCGTGTATGCAACAAAGCTTTTATGAATTATATGGAAGGAAAGAATGTGAGAGGATATTAAGAAGTTTGGGGTTTTGGGTTATGTGTTTTGTGTTGAGCAACTCTGGTTCTTAAGTCCTCCCCTCTGGGGGAGTTAGAGGGGGCCGAAAATTTCATTAAGCAACCCCGCTAAATGAACACCGCCTTTTAATAACTGTTGGTTTACTACATCAATAAATTTAAAATTATAATTGTAGCTTAAGTTATCATCTGGCTTTATATCTGAATAAATTTTTTCTGCATGCTGGTACGACTGCCATATCCACTCACTTACCGGCTCTGCCTGCCAGGCTTTTCTTTTGGCTTTGGTTGAGTAGTTAATAGATGTTGCGTATTCTGTGTAACTCAGTTGCTGAAAATCTATCAGTTTTGAATCCCATACGGTATGTATATTCACTGCATCTTTAAACCAGTTAACTTTTATTTTATTGCCGCCTAAATCTTCAAACCTGCCAATATGCAAAGGCTGGTGAATATCGCCGACTATGTGTATCAGCAACCTTAAATACAAAACCTTTTTATCCTGCTCCAGCTCTTTGTTTTTAAGCTGGGCAGATAACCAGTTTATTTTGGTGTAAGCATCGGTAACCGTATCGGCAGCTAAATAATTTTTTAGTTCTGTTTCACTAAGCCCGCCTTTTAAATTTATATAATGCCAGTTATCAAGATATTTATATGCCGGGTCAGATTTAATAAAATCGGGCCAGTTGCTTGCCATGGAAACAGATTCGTTGCCCAGTATTTTAAATATTTCTTTCTTTGTTTTTTTAGTTAGATAAGAATCTGCAATTTGGCCTACTATGCGGTGACCAAGTACACCCCAGGCCATGCTGCAAAAAGGCAAATACAAAAACAACGCAAATAATGCGGCTTTTTTAATGCGGTTAATTTTCATCTTAAAAATTTAAATACAAAGCTAACTTAATGCTGCTGATTATATAAAGCCATTCATAAATTTTCTTTTACTCCACCACCTCAAACAACAATACCTGTGCTTTTTGTAAAACAGTAAAATTATTATCGGCAATAAACAATAATGTTTTATGGCCATTGGGTAAAAGCGGGCCAAAAGTAACGCCTTCAATATTATCAATATAAATACCCAGGTCGTCCATATTTAATAATAATGTTTTTTTTACAGGGGTAAAAGATTGATTGCCTTTTAACCCAACCTGGCTGATGTCGGTGGCTCCGTTCAGATCAGCAATAAAAAGTTTTATGGTGCACGGTAAACGGCCGTTTGAAAATGAGCGCTCTACTACCAGTAACTTATTATTATCAAGGCTCAGTATTTCCGACACACCGTTTAATTTAAATGCTGTGTCGGGTTTAGCCGCGTAGGCAACAGGCTCTAATTTATAAGCATATTGGCCTGTATTTTTTTTGCCCGCCACATCAAATTTGTAGATCCGGATAAAGGCATTGTTATCAGTTAAATCAGCCCTGGGGCCATCTTCATACAACGGGTTTTCAATATTTGCATAAAGGGTTTTATAATTATCCGCAAAGGTAATTCCTTCCAGCACTTCGTTTCTTCTTGGCCCTTTTTCTATAGCCTGCATTTTTAAATTTCCGGGCAAAATAAAACTATTTATAAATTTTCCGTTGGGCTTAATTAGTATTATAAAAGGATCAACAAGTAAGGTATCATTTGCCTTTATGATTCTTTCGCCTTCGCTGCTCCAGGCCAATTGTTTACTTACCGGGTTGTAGCGGATGGCTTCCGGGTCGGGGTTATTAAAACGGTCCTCATCCCTGTTTGGATAAATTTTTCCGTTGGATTGTAATATGTTTTTTACATCAATAAAAACCAGGCTGTCAATTCCGTTTTGCGTAAAAAAAATCTTGGCTTTATAAAACCTTACCGGGTTGTGGTCATTCCTGTCATCGCTTACCAGGTAATACAGATCATTTTTTGGATCGTAATCAATACCAGATAAGCCACCAACGTTGGTGTTTTTATATTTAAAATTGAAAGGGATTTCGTAGCCGCCTATATATTTAAGGCTTTTGATACTGGCCGATGGTTGAATAACCCTTTTTGTTGTGGCGCATGAAGATGAAACCAGGACCAGGCTGATAAATGATAATGTACGAAAAATATAATGTGGCATAAGCGGGTTTATATGTAAAGTTGAGAAAGTTTAGTTTCACAAATGCAGGATTGGATAAAATTTTTATACTTTTATAAAAACACACATTTGAAAAAACTTTTTATTGTACGTCATGCCAAAAGTGATCAAAGTTTTTTTGGTAACGATTTTGAGCGCCCCCTCAATGAAAGGGGTAAGGCTGATGCCACTAAGATGGCAAAACGTTTGCTGGATAAAAAAATTGAAATTGATGCATTGGTTTCGAGCCCGGCTGTTAGAGCAAAAGAAACAGCAGAACTTTTTGCAACAACTTTAAAGATGCCTGCAGAAGAGATAATTTTTATTTCTGCTTTATACCATGCCTCTGCCGAGGTTTTTTATGAAGTAATAGCCGCTTTGCCTGATTCTTTAAATACCATCGCCCTGTTTTCACACAACCTGGGTATAACCAATTTTGTAAATACGCTGGATATTAATAACCAGGTTGATAATATGCCAACCTGTTCCATTTTTGCAGTAGAAACAGCTATTACTCACTGGGCAGCGTTTATTAAAACAGATAAAAATTTCCTGTTTTTTGATTATCCAAAAAAATAATGGGCGTAAACTTTATTTTGGCGCAAACAACCAAACAATTATTTTTTTCGTTTGTAATAATATCTATATCAGTTTGCAGGCTGATAAATACCTTTAATTTTGCATGGCTTCCTTAAACAACACAATCAGTATAAATTAAAACCATTATGAAAATAATATTTGTATTTGCGGCAGTTTGCATTTGGCTAAGTGGTTTTAGCCAAAAGGGAGATTATTTAATAAAAAATAACGGTGATACCATTTGGGGAGATATTACACTGAAAAATAAACATTTTTATGTTAATGGCACAACTTCAGCAGGCATTAAAGCAGAAGATATAGCCAAAATTAAAAGCGGGAATTTTAAAGGCAGTACTGTTGTAAGGTGCAGCCTGCAAACATATACTGATAACCTTGCCGACCTGGAAATAGACTATATACAAAAAGGCATTACAGATACAGTATTGGTTCTTGATGAAATTTATAGTACCCAAAAAATAAATTTATACTACGGAATAAATAATTTCAGAACGCAATTTTATTTTTATAAAACACCAACGGACCCAAAGCCTGTTCAACTGGTAATACGTTACTACCTGCAGGGTGGGCTTGCCAATTATATTGATGACCGGGCAAGATACCGTGGAGACAAATCAAAAGTAACTATTATGGAAGACAAGGGCTATGTTAACCAGTTGCGTGCTATCATGGGCGATTGCAAAAAAATACCGGATACCATGTGGGAACTTTTATCGTACCGTGATTACAGCCTGAAAAAGGTTATTAAAAAATACAACAAGTGTAAGTGATCATATTTTTTTCTCAAAATAAACGGCGGTAGTAGTGGGGTTGTTATAATAAGCAGGTATTTCGTAAAAGCCGAAATGCCCGTACAGGTTAATTGCCGCAGCCATATAATTCAAAGTATCTAACCTAATACAGGAATAATTTGCCGAACGGGCCAGCTCAATTGCCTTTTCCAATAAAATTTTACCAATCCCATACCGCTGATATGCAGGCTTAACAAACATTCTTTTTAATTCTGCTGCTTCGTTGTTAATTTTTCTTACTGCAACACAGGCTATAAATTCATTTTTAATCTTACAAAGAATTATTCCGCCATCCGGCGCTGCATACATGGTTTTTAACAACGTTAACTCTTCTTCAAAATGCTGAAACTGCAGGTCAATATTCAGCCCGCCTGCATATTCTTTAAAAAGTAAAGCAGCAGCACTGAATTCTTCGTCAGTATCTGCAATTATAAAATCAGTCATTTTTAAATTGTTTGTTGGCCAGGTAAACTCCACTAAAAATAAGTATTGCAGCCAAAATTTTATACAACGCTAATTGTTCATGTAAAAAAAATATAGCAATTAATGCAGCAAAAACGGGTTGCGTATAAATATAAAATCCGGCAACCGATGGTCCCAGTATTTTTATCCCGTACAAATTAAATAAATACGCGAAAAATGTTCCGGTTATAACAACAAGGCCCATACTGGATAAATCAATGGCGTTATAACGCTCCCAGGGAATCTCTGTAAACTCTGTCCATCCAAAAGGAAGCACTAAAAGCAGCCCTATTGTAAAAACCCATCTTAAAACAACAACAGCATTGTATTTAACCATTAATGGTTTTACTATAATAAAATAAATGGTATAAGATATGGCATTAATGATGATGAATAAATCTCCCAGCAAAACATTATCGCCATTACCAGAGCTGTCTTTTGCCAAAACCAAAACAAATGCTCCCAAAATACCCAATGCCAAACCGGTTACTTTTAAAATGCCAAGCCGCTCCTTCAAAATCCAGGCGGCTATAATAACAATTAAGATGGGCGTAATGAGTAATAAAAGGGCAGCGTGAATGGGGTAAGTAAGTGAAAGCCCTTTTATAAAAAACAACTGGTTAATAGCAATGCCTGCAACGGCACAAAGAAATAGCCGCATTCTGTCTGGTTTATCTATTTTAATATTTACCGGCTTTAATAAATATAAACCCCAAAATAACAGCACGCTTACACCAACCCTCACTACATTTAAACCGAATGCCTGTACCAGGTTATTGTTGGTAAGATGCTTTACAGCAGAAAGGTTTATGGCAAAGAAAATGTTTGTAAAAATCAATGCTGTATGTGCTATGCTTCTCTTATTCAAATAATTATTTTTAAGATGCCCTTAGGCTTTGCGGGCAAAAATAAGCCAATAAAAAAAGCTATTGCGCTTTTACACACAATAGCTTTATACTTACTAACCCAATAAGTAATTATTTTTATCCCGCTTAAGCCGACTGCGCTTCTTTAATTTTTTCCCTTATCTGCGCTTCTATTTCATTTGCCATTTCGGGGTTGTCAATCATTAATTGTTTTACCGATTCACGGCCCTGGCCCAGTTTATCATTATTGTAACTAAACCAGCTTCCGCTTTTTTGGATAATGCCCAGCTCAACACCCATATCTATAATTTCGCCCACTTTGGATATTCCTTCACCATAAATAATATCAAACTCGGCCAGACTGAAAGGAGGAGCTACTTTATTTTTTACCACTTTTACTTTTACATGATTGCCAATAGACTCGTCTCCATCTTTTATCTGCGCCATACGCCGGATATCCAAACGTACTGATGCATAAAATTTTAATGCATTACCGCCTGTTGTAGTTTCAGGATTACCAAACATTACCCCAATTTTTTCACGCAACTGGTTAATGAAAATGAAGCAACTGTTTGTTTTGTGTATGGTGGCTGTTAATTTTCTTAAGGCCTGGCTCATCAGTCTTGCCTGTAATCCCATCTTACTGTCGCCCATTTCTCCCTCCAGTTCGCTTTTGGGAACTAAGGCTGCCACGGAATCTATAACCACTACATCCAATGCTCCGGAAAGAATTAACCTGTCAGCAATTTCCAAAGCCTGCTCTCCATAATCAGGCTGAGAGATCAATAAATTATCAATATCAACACCAAGTTTTTGGGCATAAACACTGTCAAATGCATGTTCTGCATCAATAAAGGCACACATGCCGCCCTTTTTTTGTGCTTCAGCAATTACATGAATAGCTAAAGTTGTTTTACCCGAACTCTCCGGCCCATAAATTTCTACCACCCTTCCTTTAGGTAAACCCCCAATTCCCAATGCCATATCCAGGCCTATTGAACCTGTTGAAATAACTTCCTGTTCTATAATTCCCTTATCACTCATCATCATAACCGATCCCTTGCCAAAATCCTTATCAATTTTGTCCATCGTTAATTTAAGCGCCTTAAATTTTTCTGATTGTTCTGTTTTTTCTAAATTGTCTGTCTTTGCCATTGTCTGAATTTTTAGTTGATGTATCTGGTTTTGCGTTGTAAATGTAAATTCGGAACCAAAGATAATAGTTTAAACTTATTAACACTAATTATTTTAGTATTTTTTTGATAATATTTTTAGTGGGTGGTTTTTAGCTAAAAAAAGACCCATCCCGAGGAATCGGGACGGGGATGTGTTCAAGCATGAGAAAAAATCCACAAAGGAAAAAATCCTTTGTTCTCAAAAAGGTTCGGTTTCAAAAACGGGCCTGATAATTTCGTTTGGGCTATCAGAAATGCTTATGCTTGAATTAATAAACAAATAGAATACAGTTTTGCGAACAAAACAATACCACAAAGTGGTAATAGAGGGAGTAAAATCACGCTATTTAAGAGGTTATATGTGTTTAAAAAATAATAAGGAAGCGTTAATTATTAATTGTGGAAGATAATGATAAATGTAGCTGATGATTTTTAACCATTTATTTCTTTTAACCGCTTAAGCATAAAATTTTTACCGTTGTTATAAAAAATATCATCCAGTAATTTATCTGCATCAATCTTTACCCCAATTTTTGACAACCCTTTTTTAAGATCGCTTTTCATATCTTTTTTAAGATCGCTCATCCCGGTTGTGTCTTTACAGCAGTCAATGGCATTTATCAGCCCATCAAAATCGGTACCTATACAAATTTGTTTTGCAGCGTCCTGTATATTTAAGGAGGCATTTTTGTTGGCAACCCATAAAATATGAATGATGTTATTTACCAAAAACCTCCGGTGCGTTTCAATTAACAGCGACTGGTCCAGGTCTTCAAAATCTTCGGCAGTCCAAACATTGGTATCGTCGGGCCAAACGGGTAATGCAGTTGGCTGCGGGCCTAAAAAGAATTCAGCTTCCTGATGACTGATATACTCCAGGTCGTGTGGAACCGTTAAACCAGGTATTACGCTCTCATCAGCAAAACCCAAAATACGCTGATCGAATGAAAGGCCAATAATACCGCCTGACAACAAAATGTTTTCAATATCCTCATTATACAAATTAATACTGCTGCAGTTGTGATAGGTGTTTTCAAAATGTTTACTGAGTGGTTTAAGGTAAGACACTTCGTAAACCAAACCTTTATCTACAGGTTTATTTAGTATAAATTTTACACGGTCCCGGATGGAAAGCCCGGTTGTGCCTGCATGGGTGCATATAAGAGGCTGTTTAAACTTATTGTCGCCATTTGGATTATAGAGTGTATATATTTCCCAGCGGGATTTTAAACTCATGTGTTTAATATCTACCAATATTTTTTTACTGTTCATCAACCCAATCATCTCCAAGCCCCATGCGGTAATGCCTTTAAGTGTTGGATAAAAATAAGATGGGTTAAAAAACTGTATACCATGTGCATGGTTACAAAACTGGTTTTGCTGCATGTGGCAAAGATTGATAGACAAAACAGTATGCGCATTGGTAAACTCATGAAAATTTCTCAGGTAAATTTCTTTGGCATTGGGATCGTTGGGATCATCAAAAAAACAATGAAGCCCTTCAACTATGATGGCACCAAATACTGTATTTGCGGCGTTTTCATTAAAATCGGCCGGGGTTCTTATAATTTTAAGCTTAGCTCCCGGTGCAGGAGAAACTGACACTTCCAACCACCTCAATTCTTCTTTAATTAATTCATAACTGTGTACACCGGTGGTAAGATAAGCCAGTTGTTTGCCATTTATAAGGCTAACACTTCCCTTGTTAACAATATTTTTTTCGCCTAGCGCTTTACCAATTTTTTGCTCAGGCGCATGCAGTATTAATCCAATAAGTTTTACATCAGCTTTTATTAACTGCGTAAGGTTTGATTGGGAATTAAGTACTTCGTTAAAAAGTTTATTCACCCGCAATTTTAAATCACGTGCTATAGAAAGTTTCGCATCAATAAAATCCCATGGTGTAACTTTTGTTTGAGGATCAGAAAACTGTGGTTTCATTCCGGGGTGGCAGTGAAAATCGAAGAATGGCATAATAATAAGTTTTAGTATATTAAATATACAAATATGTTTTGAAAATGAAAGCAGTAAATTTTTATAAAAATTAATTGCCCAATTAAAAAACAAAAGCCCTCCATAAGGAAGGCTATGCGATTTGGGGGTTTACAACTATTTAAGAGGTAAGATTCAAAATTTTATATTCATATACCAGGTATTTATTCCAAAGATCCTTTAGCTACGGAAGTTTTGATGAGATTAGTTTTGATATTATAAGGCTATTTGTTTTTCCTCAATAAGTTTACGGAGGTTTAACAGGGCATAACGCATACGGCCTAAAGCTGTATTTACGCTGCAGTCCAGGATTTTTGAAATTTCCCTGAATTTTAGGTCGGCAAAATGGCGAAGGATGATGATCTCTCTTTGATCTTCGGGAAGTTTGCAGACTAATTTCATAATTCTTTCACTGCTTTGCGCCTTCATTATTTTATCTTCTGCATTCGGTTCTTCAAAATTCAGCATATCAAAAATATCTGCGCCATCGCTGGTTCTTATAACCGGTTTATTTTTAATTTTTCTGAAATGATCTACACAAAGATTATGTCCTATACGCATAGCCCATTGTGCAAACTTGTTTTCTTCTTTGTACTTGCCGGCCCTGAAGGTTTCAATTATTTTTATAAAAAGATCCTGGAAAATATCTTCGGCCATGTATTTATCTTTTACAAGTAAATAAATAGAAGTAAAAATTTTGTCTTTGTGCCGGTTTACCAGCACTTCCATGGCGTGGGAATTGCCATTATTAAATAATGTAATTAGTTGCTGGTCGGTTAAGGGTATAAGGTTTTTCATAATCAGGATATTGGTTTTGATTTTGGATAAATAACTGCTGCAAATATCAATCAATTCATATTACGTATTTGTAGTGGTATTATTAAAATTTGTGTGGCGATATTTCTATTAATATTCAATAGTAATGTTCAATTCAATATTATTTCTTTTTCTGCCATCATTTTACGCAGGTTGTTCAATGCAAACTTCATACTGTCCAAAGCTGTATTCAGGCTGCATTTCATCACATCTGCAATTTCTTTAAAACTTAATCCGCCATAATGATTCAGCAGCATCACTTCTCTTTGATTCTCAGGCAACAGGTCTATCATGCTTTTAATTTTACCATGGCTTTCGTGGTAATTTGAATTTGGCATAGCTGCCCGTACCGAAAAATTTATAGGATTTTCTACCGTTGAATCTATTAAAAGCCCCCGGTTATTTTTTCGGCTGTACTCCATACAAAGGTTTTGTGCAATACGGGTTGCCCATTGTAAAAAATTACCTTCTTCTGCAGCTTTGCCTGCAATCATGTTGTTTATAAGGCTGATAAATACGTCCTGGAAAATTTCTTCAGCAACATGTTTGTCCAGAACCATGTTATAAATTGAGCGGTAAACCCTGTCTTTGTAAAGTTCAACTAATGTGGCCATGGCATTGGGATCGCCATTGAGATAGAACTGAATGAGTTTTTCATCAGTCATACTGGTGTGGTAGTTCATAGTATTGTTTTAATGATAAGGATATTGATAATACGATGGTAAAGATGCGAATAAATTAAATATGACGCTGTAGAAAAACCTCTACTTTTTGTATAGCATATGCTCTACATTTCGGTTTCCTGCATGCAGCAATTGTAAATGTGGCTTCAGGTTATTGATCGTATCTTTTTGCAAAAACTGTTTTAAGTGTTTGCAAAAATGGCTGTAATCATAATAGCCATACATGTCATAATTAAAATCTAAGGGCGAAAGCGCTAAATGTTTCACTGCTTTGCGGATGCGTAATATCTGCAAAGCTTTTTTACTGCTGAGGCTGGTGGTGGTTTCAAAATACCGGTGCAGCGTTCTTGCCGAAATTTTGTACCGTTCCGCAAAGTCTTCTACCGACGTGGTAAAATCATTTGTACTATCACAATGCTGCAGAATTTCAGAAACGATCCTGATAGCTTCCCAGGAACCCGAATATGTTTTTATAAGAGATTGAAAATAGGTGTTTAATATATGTACCCTTTCCCCGAATGATGTTGCCTTTTTTACCTTATCAATTACAGGTTGCTCCATCAGGTAACTCAATGGATAAATATATTCCCTGTACTCGGCAAAATTTACTTTGGTTTTAAATATGATGGGCGATATTTTAAATTTAATGCCAAACAGTTTGTTGCCCTGACGGTGATAACATTCAATGGATTTATTACGGGGTAAAAACCCATCCGTTTTCATATTGAATTTTTTATCGCCGATCTGCATGATAAACGGTGTGCCCAAATTGATGAGATATGTATAACCAATATTGGGGAACAGTGCATCTGAAAACCCTTCGGGATATTGCTGCAGCAGTTCATCAAATTTAGTCTCCCAAAAAAAATCAACAAAGCTCTCCAGTTCCTTTGCAGGCTTAACCCGGTAGTAATCATTTTCAAAATGGTTGATATGGAAGAATTCGATGTGTTGCAATGACTGTACTTTGTAATAATAAAGATAGAGTGGTATTGGAGAGGAAATGGACATTTTACACGAGTGGTTTAGCATTTTACCTGTGTGGGGAAAATGGTTGTTCAGAAAACTGAAAAGTTAGTATTTATCCCTTTTTGAAAAGATACTAAAATGAGTTTTTGTAAGGTTTAGAGAACAAAAGAAAATGCTCAAAAATTACGTACATCCAAATTATTTAGTAAATTTGGTCTAATAAAATTAGTATACTACAAGGTCGAATGTTATGAATAAGCAACCTGCAATTTTTGAGCAAATAAAAAAGACCAATGAAATTGGCCAGGAATACTGGAGTGCAAGGGAACTTTATGGGGCTTTGGAATACATAAAATGGGATAAGTTTTTAAACGTTATTGCAAAAGCAAAGGAAGCCTGTGAAAAAAGCGGCCAGCCTGTTCAAGACCATTTTCCCCGCATGGAGAAAATGGTAGAGATTGGTTCCGGCGCTACAAGAGACATTGGTGATTTACATTTATCCCGATATGCATGTTATTTAATTATACAAAATGCCGACCCTTCAAAGGAAGTTGTGGCTGTAGGGCAAACCTATTTTGCTATACAAACCCGTAAACAGGAATTGCTGGAAGATGCCTTTAATAAATTGGGTAGTGAAGAAGAAAAACGTTTGTTTTTGCGAAAAGAAATGGCAGAGCATAACAAACAATTAGCTGATGCTGCCAGAGCTGCGGGTGTAATACAACCACAGGAATATGCCGTATTTCAAAATCATGGATACATGGGTTTGTATAATGGGCTCGATGCAAAAGGTATCCACAAAAAGAAAGGATTAAAAAAGAGCCAGGGAATTTTAAACCACATGGGAAGCACAGAACTGGCAGCAAACCTTTTTCGTGCCACGCAGACAGAAGAAAAATTGAGAAGGGATAAAGTGAAAGGAAAATTTAATGCCAATCAAACTCATTTGGAAGTTGGCAAAAAAGTAAGGCAAACCATTAAAGAGTTAGGTGGTACTATGCCGGAGGAATTGCCTGTAACGGAAAGTATAAAGGCGGTGGAGGGGAAAAAGAAGAAGGGGATTGGGAAGTAAAATTTCAATTTTTCCTACTAATTATATAGAAAAACAGCACAATAATTACTGTGCTGTTTTTCAATTGTGGAAAGTATTATTTGCCTAAATACCTCCTTACTGCAGCGGCTGATACACCTACTGCATTAACTGCTGCCACTAATTGCGCTTTGGTGCAATTCAACTCACTGCACCACCAGTTAACTTCCCAAGCTTCATGTACATTAACTTTACTTGAATCCTGAGGACGACGTTTTGTTAAATCGTCTGACATAGTAACCTCCTTTTTTTATTGTTAAAAAATTATACCCAAATTATCTTCCCCTTTCTTAAAAAGAAGTGGCTTTTACAACCAACAGTCCTATTCACCGAAGGGTGAAGTGTAATCTTATTCTTTTTATCGATCTTAAATCTCCATTCAGCATGACCACCTTTTATCAATGGCATATGCAATGTTTTTTTACAGCCGCAAGGACATAACATTACAACCTGCCAATGAAAATTATCATTACTTATTATATAGAGGATGCCTGATTTCAATTCATCAGGAACATCTTCTACATACTTATATTTGTATTGCTTTTCTTTTTTGAAAAGCCAATTATACCATTTATGCAGCTTTTGAAGCATCGCTTAGTTCTGAAAGGTTAAGTAAAGGTTCTATGTCACCCAGCCCAAGAAATTTATTAAAGAACAAGCAAGGCGTTTCATCAAACTGATATTCCATATACAATTCACCAAAAATTATCCGAATGAAAGAAACACATTCATTGTCAACGTTTCGAAATGGGTGTATGCGGTTTAAGAAATCATTAATAGCCGTAGAAGCAACCTGCATATTGATACTTATTACCGCTGGGCTTGATTCATTTACTTTTGATAAATAACCATTCCGCTCCCTGTTTTCATATTCCTCAGGATTAGTTCTCTTTATTCCTTCTGCCGCTAACTTATCAATGCTATATTGTTTTCTGCTTAGCAGGCTTGAACCACCGGGTTGAACATAATGTATGCTGCCAAAAATATTATCAATACCTCCTTCTCCATCTGCATCTAACCTTACACCTAAATCAAATAAAGGAATTAAATAAAAGGAAGAAATTAGATTTAATACATGGCGGCCTTCAACACCATCAACACAACAAAATAAAATATCACACTCTGCTAATTCTTTAATTACTTCGGGAGAAGTGATGTGTGTGTCAAAAACAATAACCTGTGTCTGAAAGCCTACTTCATCAATTGATCTCCTCATTACCTCCACTTTCGGTAATTTATTTTCAGCATCTTTGATAGTTGAGTTTAGTATCCGGTTTAGATTTACTTTATCCGTAAAATCCGGGTCTACTAAAACAAATTCTCCAAGGCCGTACCTTTTCAGTTGCTCAATTATTATGCTTCCGGTGCCGGAACAACCAACAACCCCTATCTTCTTTTGCCTGATCATACTTATTGTCTTCTTTCCAAAAGCCTGAAGATTTCTTAACTGCATTTCTTCAGCAACAAATGAATGAGAAGTATAACGCCAATTCAAAATGGTACTCCCGGCAACTAAAATCTGGTCAACCTTTTCAAATTCGATTGCTTCATTAATAAACCTTCCAAAAATCCTTCCGCCCGGAAGCATAATACAGCTTGCATGAGGTAAACCATCATCTAACCATGAATGTATTCCTGTAAAAAGATCTAAATCTGACTCCGTATCATAGTCAGAAAAAAACTCACCTCCGCCCGGGTGGCAATGAATTTTTAAAATAGCCATTCCTTGTGCATGCGCTTTTTCAATTAATGGCGTAATGATGTTGGTAGGCCAGTGTACAAAATCACCTCTTCTTTCAAAACAGGCTTCATAAGGGATTAGCACAATCTCATGCACAAGCATGGTAACATTGCCTTGCCATTTACTTCGACCGCAAAGAGCCACAGCTACAGCCTCTTTTTCATCTCCGGGAAATAAATGCTTTTTTATTTCCTCATAATGTTTTCCTGAAATTCTTATTCTGTTCATGGCTTATTTTTTTAAATCGTTAACAAGCCAATTATTTACCAGTAACATATGGGTTGAAATATCATCCACACCCGGCCTCCATTCACCAGGTTGCCTGTGCCTTGACCAACGCTGGAAGGCTTTGTCATCAATTTGCTGAGTTGAAATAGCACCAATTGGCCTGCCTGAGTTTTTTTGTAGTGGTGGGTAAAAGTACGCCATGTCTATTTCCGCAGCAGGATAACCGGGCGGAATTAACAATGCAATATCTACAGAGCTAACATTATAACCCTCCGGAACAGGGTGATCCTTAATTATTACCCAATTGCTTTGTTGAACAATAGCTTCCCAAAGGAAGCTATTGTTATCTAAAAATTCAACATCTTCTGCCGGAAGCGAAAACCCGATACGGTTACCTCTTCCTTCCTGTTGTTCTTTTGGAAGTGTTACAAAACGTACCAGGCATTTTTCTCTTAAATTAATTTCTGCATCCAGATCATTGATTTTTTGAGGTTGCGGATTAGTG
>JANNYY010000508.1:0-12318 GCA_031410355.1 Chitinophagaceae bacterium
GCAGCAGGGGCTGCGGGCACAAGTAATACTGAAACTATTACGGTCCCCAATGCTCAAACGGGCAGCACGGAGTATATTTCGCCTGAGTTTGCTTTGACAGATGGATTACTGATTGCATATACAAGGGTGAGCGCCGCCAATACCGTAGAAGTAAAATTCACCAATACCTCGCTGGGAATAATAGATCCTGTAGTTATGAATTACTATATTACTATTATCAGGTAAAAAAACAAATACCCAATCATTACAATAGTCTGTATAAATTTAAAAGGCTGATAAAATATTGAAAGGCTTCTTTCATTTGTAAATTCAGGTAATTCCATATTCCCGCTTTGAGGTATTTTTTAAGCCCCTTTTTCAGTTTACTTTTACCACTGAGATTTAGTTTTTTTGTTAATAAATAATTATTTATCAAACTATTAGTTGGTTACATAAATTTTTATAACTTAACAGTCCATAACAACTCTTCAGAAATCCAATTTCCATAAAAATCTTCCAATCTCTCTGCAATAACCTGTAAATCTCCCGAAAGAAAACAGCTGTTTATTATTTAAATTTCATCAATTTTATTATGACTAAACTTTTACGTTTAGTAATAGCAATGCTTGTTGCTGTTACTTTACAACAAACTGCTGTATCACAATCTCTAAGTGTAAATACTGATGGCAGTACTGCACACCCCAGTGCCTTGCTGGATGTAAAAAGCACGGTAAAAGGACTATTGGTTCCGAGGATGAGCAAGGCCGATAAGAACCTGATCGGGTCTCCTGCTACCGGATTGTTAATATTCCAGGACACTCCGGACAGTATTGGATTTTATTATTACAATGGTACCCGCTGGTCGTGGCTTGATACTGCCAGTGCCAATGCCAATAAAGGTTGGTTAACCATTGGTAATGCTGGTACAGATTCAATAGTAAATTTTTTAGGCACATTGGATGATAAGCCACTCATGCTGCGGCAGAACAATTTGTGGATGGGACAACTCAATACTAAAAGGCACAATTATTTCATTGGGGGAGGATCTGGGTTTAACAATACAGCCCAATACAATACTGCCATTGGCGATAGTGCCTTATTTAACAATACCAGCGCTACCGGAAACACGGCTATCGGTCATCGCTCAATGATTGGCAGTGCCGCCATTACCGGTGGGTTAAACACTGCAATAGGCAATAACACGCTATCAAATGTAACATCGGGTGCACAAAATGTGGCCATTGGAGATAATGCAATGAATAGTATGAAAACGGGTACTATTAATGTAATCATTGGTCCCGGTGCCATGGAAAGTGGTACTAAAGGAAGTAACAATATAGGTTTGGGTTTATGGGCATTGCGAACCAACGACAGTGCAAGCAACAATATAGCCATTGGCCAAAGTTCTTTGTACTATAATGATTCCGCCAGGAATATAGGAGTTGGTTTTGAAGCATTGGCTTACAGCAACCGTGATAATAATATTGCCATTGGCCATCATGCCGGTTATTTGAATAGTTATTTACAATCCACCGACGGTAAATTAGGTCTTGAAAATACATACCTGGGCTTTCAAAGCGGTTATTATGCCAATACGGGCAGTAAGAATGTGGCGATGGGATATAATGCTTTACTTGGGGAGGGTTACTTTAACGGCAATGATTCTGGAAATGTTTATTATAAAAGAAATGTTGCCATTGGCGATTCGGCAATGGCCTTTTCTTACGGAAGCGATAATGTAGGGGTAGGTTTTAGAACCTTGTCAAAAAGTACATCTACGAGCCAGCACGTGGCGATAGGCAGCAGGGCTTTGGAATATACTACCGCTGGTTATCCCAACACCGCGGTGGGGTATGTAAGCCAGGATAGCGCTACATCGGCTTTTGCAAATACTTCTTTAGGAAGCTATTCCTTATCCTATAATAAACAGGGTTATAATAATACTGCCATTGGCAATGGAGCTATGTACCAGGCTGTAAATACTACCACGCCGGTAAATCTTCAAAATAATACAGCAGTGGGTAATGATGCTTTGAGATTTGCCAGGAATTTTGATCAAACGGCCATTGGCGCAAGCGCTTTACGCAACGATACTTCGGGCTATTGGAATACGGCCATAGGTTATGTATCTATGTTCAACAATTTAAGTGGTTTTGGTAATACTGCTATGGGAACGTCTTCCCTGAGGAATAATACTACCGGAGATTACAATACTGCATTAGGTACAAATGCCCTTTTTAACCACAAAGTAAATGACCTGAACACTGCCGTAGGTTACCAGTCCATGTTTACCGATACATCCGGAAGCGCCAATGTGGCGATGGGATGGAATTCTTTATATGCAAGCAGGGGTAGTCAACAGAATGTTGCAATCGGAACGGGGGCTTTGGAAGCTGATTCCACGGGCTCGTACAATACCGCAGTGGGAAGAAGCGCCGCATTTCATGCCGATTCATCCGACTTTATTACTGCCATGGGATATTCTTCTCTTACCTATAATAACCGCGATTACAATACGGCTGTAGGTGCTTATGCCGGTTATGTAAATGCCTATAATTCTACCATTAAAACCCAAGGCGCAGAAAATACACTGGTAGGTTATGCCACCATGACAGGAAATGCCTTGGGTAGTCAGAACGTTGCCATGGGCTTTAAAGCAGGTGCTATTGGAGAGCCAGGCTTTGTTTCGTCAACGGCCCCCTCACGCAATGTTGCTATCGGCGATTCTGCCATGCAGCAAAACCGGGGCGATGACAACGTGGGCATTGGCTACAGGGCGCTTAGTAAAAACACAACAGGCCAAAACCGCAGTGTAGCTATAGGCAGCAGGACATTATTGAATGCAATTTCAGCGTATCCGAATATAGCCATTGGCTATTCAAGCCAGGATAGTCTGTCAACGGGACAGGCTAATACTTCGCTGGGTACATTTGCACTGATGTCAAACAAAATAGGCAGTAACAATACAGCCATTGGTAATGCAGCCATGATGGAAGCTTATAGTCCGGCGGGCTCTGCATATCCTTTTGATAATACGGCAATTGGCAATGACGCTTTACGGTTTACCCGCTATTATGGTCATGTGGCTGTTGGTGCAGGCGCATTGCGTAACGATACATCAGGTACTTACAATACCGCTGTTGGTTATTTGGCCATGTACGAAAACCGGAAAGGATCATTGAACACGGCTGTAGGAACCAGCGCACTGCGTTTTGACACTTCGGGCTGGGTAAATACCGCCGTTGGTGTTAATGCATTATACAACCATAAAAATGGAGATAATAATGTGGCCATGGGTTATGATGCATTGGTAAACGATATTGATGGGGGCTCCAATACAGCCCTTGGAACCTATGCCATGTTCAGTCATAAAACCAATGGCGTTAATACAGCAGTAGGACAGGAATCCATGTATTACGATACAGCCGGTTCTTATAATACGGCCCTGGGATGGAGGTCTTTACGCTATACCAAAAATGGATTTGAAAATGTTGCACTGGGTGTTGGTGCTATTGAATACAGTGACTCTTCTTATTACAACACTGCAGTAGGCCGTTATGCCATGTTTGGCGTTGGTGGTACAGAGAATACGGCTGTAGGCTACAGGGCTTCGGGCTCTGCTACCGGCCTGCCAACCACTAATTATTATGTAAAACGTGTAACAACAATAGGCGCTTATGCAGGATATAAAAATACTGCCGCTGAGAATACATTTGTTGGATATGCCTCGGGACAAGGTGGTGGCCTGCCTACAGATTCCCTGCGGGGCATTGAAAATACCGGTTTGGGAACTTTCACCTTAACAAATACCAGTACAGGTAAAAGTAATACCGCCCTTGGTATGGGCACTTTGTTTAATAATACAACAGGCAGTGGCAATGTGGCCATTGGCACCAGGGCTTTGGCAAATGCTGCAACTTACAGTTACAATATTGCTATTGGCGACAGCGCTATGTATGGTAATAATGCCAATGGCAATATGGCCATTGGTACATTTGCCATGCGGTTTAATAATACGGGCACTTATAATACTGCCGTTGGCAATTATGGTTTATTAAACAACTCTACCGGTAGCCGTAATGTGTCGCTTGGAGATAGTGCATTATATACAAATATATCCGGATCAACCAATACCGGCATTGGTTACCTCGCAAATACATCAGCATCAAATCTTGCCAATGCCACGGCAATTGGAGCAAATGCTTTTGTTGCACAGAGTAACAGCCTTGTGCTGGGCAGCATAAATGGTTTTAACAGTGCAACAGCGGATACTAAAGTGGGTATCGGAACTACCACACCTGATTCAACATTATCTATAGCCGATAAATTCCTCGTAGGAAGTTCGGGTACAGTTCAATACGACAATACAGTGCCGGTTATGAACTATATGTTCAAAAGCGGAAGCGCCAATACCGACAGGATGGTAATTGCTCACAGCCCTGCTTTCCCAACCTATGGCTTACAGTACCAGGATGCTGGAGACCAGTTCAATTTCTTGGGAGCTGGCGTAAACAAAATGGCAATCGAATTAATTAGTGGAGATGTGGGCATCGCAATAGCAAACCCCGTGCATATTCTGCAGCTTGGAGTTGATGATGCTGCAAAACCAGGCACGTCAACGTGGACCATTGTATCCGATGAGCGCTTAAAAACAATAAATGGCAATTACACAAAAGGTTTAAGTGACATCCTTAAATTAAATACAATCCGGTATAATTATAAAGCGGCCAATGGCTTTAACTTACCGGCAGATGAACAGTTTTATGGATTCACAGCCCAGGAAGTGCAGAAAGTTTTTCCCGAAGCCATAAAGACCGACGAGCATGGTTATCTGAATCTTAATTTACATCCTATCCTGATTGCTTATGTAAATGCATTTAAAGATCAACAGCAGATAATTGACAAACAACAAAAACAAATTGACGATTTATTGATAAGAGTAAGTAAATTGGAGAATAAATAACCTGATAATTTTTTCAACATGAAAAAATATTTAAAAATAATTGTAACCGCACTTACCCTTTTAACCTGTAAAGTGTACAGCCAGCAAATAGTAAGGGCAAGCGGTGATGTACAAATAGTTACAACTGCCGGCACAAAAACGGTAATAAACGGCGGAGGGATCACATTTTTAGGTACCAGCAAATGGACCGCTACCGACGATTCCATTTACGTATATAAAAATACTGCAACCTCACCCGAGGGCTGGCTTGATTCAACTACTTCCGGCGCTATGGATGTGAGCAGTACCGGCAATGTTTTTTTCAGAGGTACAAACAGGCAGAGTTTTTATGGTAAAACCAGGTTTTATAATCTCTTCATCCGAAATACCATTGGCGATACGCTGCTTTCTTCCTGCGAAGTAAGAAATAATTTACATTTAGATACAGGCTATGTTTTTACACGTAGTGGCTATGGGCTCGACAGTCTGTTGGTTTCTAATTTGGCCACAAATGCCATTACCTCAACAAGCAGTTATACCCAAAGCTGGGTTAACGGAAGGCTTAGCCGTTCGGGCAATGTAATCGGTACTCCTCCTCCAGGTAATTCAAATTTTTATTTATTCCCGGTAGGAAAAACAACCATTTTGTATGCCCCGATAAAACTGTTTAAAGTTAATGCAACCACTGCCACATGGACGGCCGAATATACCTATGCCTCTCCTTACGACCGTACCAATATCTATAACCCACCCATTGATCATATCAGCGAAGTGGAATATTGGGAGATTACCAGTAACAATCAATTTAGTACCAATGATGATGCAAAGCTAAGTTTATCGTGGAGAGGGCAAAGCAAGGTAAGTGCAAGCCCAACCATCAGGGATAGCCTGGTTGTGGCACAATATATTGATAATCCACCTTTCCGGTGGAATATTCCGGGCGGCTGGGTAACCGGCAATACCGCTGGTGCTGACAGCCTGTTTGGTTATGTAACATCCAATGCAGCTACCAATAATTATACTTACGATGAAAGAAGATTTACGTTGGGCACTATAAATCATTTCAATCCTTTACCGGTTAAATTAATTTATTTTACTGCCATTGCCGATGGCAATAAAGTACGCCTGAACTGGGAAGCAGCTAATGAACAGGAAACGCTGAAATATGAAATTGAGAAATCGCTTAACGGAACAAATTTTTCATTTATGGCTTCCAGCATTTCCAGGCAGATGCCCCAATCGGCTTATACCAATTTTGATTATAACCCTGTTATGGGCTGGAATTATTACCGCTTAAAGATCATTGATAAATCGGGCAGCTTCTTCTATTCGCCAATAAGGCCGGTTAAATTTGATAAGGGACTTGAGCAGGTGAAGATTTTCCCGGTTCCCGCAACAACTGTACTTAACATCCAGTTACCAACTTCATATGTTAATCAAACTACATTGCATGTTATTGCAGTTGATGGTAAATTTATAGCATCTTTAAAACCGGCAGCCAATATGGTTATTTTAAATGTACAACCTTTGGCAGCCGGTACTTACTTTATACAGATTTTAAAAACCGACGGTAATAAAGAAACCTACCGTTTTGTAAAACAATAAAAACTAAAACAGCATACAATGAAAAAAATATTTTTTGGTTTGATCCTCACTACAGGTATCGTTTGCATATCGCAGTGTTTAAAGGCCCAGCAGGTTACCACCGCAAAGCCACCTGAAGTCAAGGGAAACGTATTAAAAGCATCTGACGAAAATAAAACACCTACAATATCACCGGCTGCAACTGACAAAGACCTGCATCAAACGGCCACGAAAAAAAGCTCTTTTACCGATCCCACACCGGTAAAAGCAAAAGAGGAAAGCCAACCTGCAAAAGCGCCCGAAACAAAGCCCTTGCCTGAGACAAATAAAATTTTTCCGCCCGGCGCAAAAAAGGACAGTTAATTCCTTGACCGGAATGTGTTGAAAATAGGTAAAGCTATTTGGTTTATCCGGTAGCTTTTTTTTGTGGTTTTATTAAATTAATTTCGGGAAAATAAAATCATAATGATACAACGGATACAATCAATTTGGCTATTACTGGCTGCTTCCTGTGCCTTTGCCGCTTTTAAATTTTCATATTACAGCGGCACCAAAATAAATGATACAGCACTGCATGAATTAAATGCAACATCAACTATACCGTTGATGATTACAACAATTGCAGTTGGTGTACTGGCTTTAATTTCAATTTTTCTATTTAAAAAGAGAACACTACAGTTAAGGCTTTGTTTCCTGGGGATTTTACTGGAGGCTGTTTTAATATTTTTATACTATCGTGAAGTAAGCAGTTTTTTACAAGGCACTTATTCGTTAACTGCCATTTTACATAGTATTACAGTTTTGGCTTTTGTTTTAGCTGCAAGGGGTATTAATAAAGATGCAAAACTTTTGAAAGAGAGCGACAGGTTGCGGTAAATCTTCACATAGTCTGACGCCCTCGTCTGACCATGTGAAAAATTATTATTATATCCAGCAACCTCCGGATTCATGTTGAGACGAGACCGTCAGACCATGAACTTACCGGTATAACTTTCCTTACATTTTTTCAGATCAGCCGGCTTGCCTGCAAAAACCAGGTTACCGCCTGCATCACCTGCTTCGGGGCCAAGGTCAATTACCCAATCGGCCGATTTTATAACATCGGTATTATGTTCAATTACCAGGATAGTATGCCCCTGTTCAATCAGTGCATTAAACGATGCCAGTAATTTTTTTATATCATGAAAATGAAGACCCGTTGTAGGTTCGTCAAAAATAAATAAGATGCTGCCCTGTGTTTTTCCCTTGCCGAGAAACGATGCAAGCTTTACCCGTTGTGCCTCACCACCGGATAAGGTATCAGATGACTGGCCAAGTTTTACATAACCCAATCCTACATCGCTGAGTGGCTGTATTTTTTTTGCGACATCCACTGCATTTTTATCAGCTCCATAAGAAGCAGCAAAAAATTCTATCGCTTCATCAACACTCATTTCTAAAACATCAAAAATACTTTTGTCTTTGTATTTAACTTCCAGCACTTCTTCTTTAAAACGTTTACCGCCACACACATCGCAGGTAAGATGCACATCTGCCAGAAACTGCATTTCAATGGTTTGTTCACCTTCGCCTTTGCAGGCATCGCACCGACCGCCATCTACATTAAAAGAAAAATGTTTGGGTTGAAATCCGCGGATCTTACTCAGGGGTTGCTTGCTGTACAGGTCTCTTATTTCATCATAAGCTTTTATATAAGTAACGGGGTTACTGCGTGATGATTTTCCAATGGGATTCTGATCAACCATTTCAACCTGTGCAATAAAATCTACATCGCCGGTAACAGATTTATGCAAACCTGCTTTCTCAATAAACTCACCTTTTAATTTCTGCAGGGCAGGATATAAAATTTGTTTTACCAATGTTGTTTTACCGCTGCCACTAACGCCGGTAACCACACAAAAAACCTGCAACGGAAATTCTACTGTAAGGTCTTTTAAATTATTCTGCCGGGCGCCAACTAATTTTACAGAGCGGTTCCATTTGCGAACCTGTTTGGGAGGTTCAATTTTCATTTGCCCCGATAAATATTTACCGGTAAGGCTTTCCCCATTATTTATTATTTCATCATAATTTCCTTCTGCCACCACTTCGCCACCTAAATGACTGGCCAGCGGGCCCATATCAATAATATGATCAGCTTCCCTCATCATCATTTCATCATGCTCTACTACCACAACTGTATTTCCAAGATCTCTCAATTCTTTTAAAACTATGATCAACCTTTCTGTATCCCTGCTATGCAAACCAATAGAAGGCTCATCCAAAATGTATAATGAGTTGGTTAAATTACTTCCCAGGCTACGGGTTAGCTGGATGCGCTGGCTCTCTCCGCCACTCAGCGAATTTGCCAACCGGTTTAAAGTAAGATAGCCAAGCCCTACATCCAGCAATGTTTTTATGCGGTGATGAATTTCAATTAAAATTCTTTTTGCAACCTGCTGATCGTATTCACTCAATTTCAATTTATCAAACCAAACATATAGATCCTTTACCGGCAACTCACACAACTGGCCAATATGCATGCCGCCTACTTTTACATACAGTGCTTCGTTACGCAGGCGGTAACCTTTGCAGGCTGTACATAAAGTGCGGCCACGATAACGGCTTAATAAAACACGGTACTGTACTTTGTATAAATTCTGTTCTACTTCTTTAAAAAAATCATTGATGCCATTTGCGTGTTCATTGCCTTCCCATAACCCGGCTAATTGTTTTTCAGTTAAATCAATGATAGGTTTATGAACGGGAAAATCGAATTTTTTTGCTGCAGTTATAAACCTGTCTTTCCATAGGCCAAGCTTCTCGCCTTTCCAGGGTGCAACAGCGCCTTCATACACACTTAAACTTTTATCAGGTATAATTAAGTCAGGATCAATACCCAGAATTTGTGAAAACCCTTCACATACCGGGCAGGCGCCAAAAGGATTATTGAATGAAAATAAATTAGGAACCGGTTCTTCAAACAATATCCCATCCGCTTCAAATTTATTGGAAAAATGCTGCAGCTTATCTTTATTAACTTCCAGGTACATCTCCCCTTCTCCTTCATAAAAAGCAGTGTTCACCGAATCTGCAATGCGGTGCTTATCATCTTCATCAAAAATTTTAGATATTAACCGGTCAACTAAAAGATAGGACCACCCATCACCCAAAGCGGAGATTTTGGAGCCTGTGTTTTTAAATAGCTTTTTAAGATCGGGTTCTTTCATTTCCAGTATATCTTCTATTCTGAATATTTCCTGGTTAATGTAGAGGCGTGAAAATCCTTTTTGCAATAAGATATTAAGTTCTTCTGGAATACTGCGGTTAGCATGCTGCTTAAATTTTACCAAGAGTAACACTTTATCTCCCTCCGATAAATTTTCAATGGCCTTCACTACATCAGCCACATCATCTTTCTTAACTTCCTTACCACTTACCGGAGAAATTGTTTTTCCCGTTCGGGCAAACAGCAGCCGCAGGTAATCATATATCTCCGTCATACTGCCTACTGTACTGCGTGGTGTGCGGGTAATTACTTTTTGCTCAATAGCAATGGCAGGGCATAAACCTTTAATATAATCCACATCGGGTTTATTCATTCGCTGCATAAACTGGCGGGCATAAGCACTAAGGCTTTCGGCATAGCGGCGCTGCCCTTCTGCAAATAAAGTATCAATGGTTAAAGATGATTTACCCGAACCTGAAACACCGGTTACCACTATCAGTTTATCACGGGGAATGGTAACAGTTACATTCTTTAAATTATGTACACGGGCGCCTTTAATTAAAATTCCATTCTGCTCAACTGCCTTATTCAGGGATAATTTTTTTGTATTAGATTTTTCTGTCATCATAGAACGGTAAAATTACAATCTTGCTTGTGAGCAACCATATAAATGTGAAATTCTTCTTAAAAGACAGTAAATGTACTGCAACGTAGAAATACTTAACTTATTTTCATATCCATAAATAATCCTAAAATAATTTGGTAGTTTAAATTTTATAACTACTTTCACAGTCCAATATCCAAAAAAATGAAATGCCGTTAAGCCTATCTAAAAGACTTCTACGATTTTTTCACCCTTTTTGGACCTGTTACAAATTTATCCTAACAATCTAAAACTGTAGAAGTTTATGAAATTCCTGAACAATCTGACCGACCAGCAGCTTATCCATTTGTATATGGAAGGAGATGCCAATGCCCTTGCAACCATCGTAACCCGTTACAAGGACAAAATTTTTACCTCAATTTATTTATTGGTAAAAGACAAGTACCTGACTGAAGACATTTTCCAGGATGTTTTCATACGTATCATAGATACGTTAAAAACCGGCCGTTATACCGACGAAGGAAAGTTTTTACCATGGGCCATGCGCATTGCACACAACATGTGTGTAGATCATTTTAGAAAAGTTAAGCGTACGCCAACTATTAAAACCAGCGACGACCGCGACATTTTTGAAGTTTTGAACTTTTCAGAACCAGGCGCCGATCACAAAATAATGAATGGACAAACCCAGGACAGGGTTAGAAAAATGGTTGATTTACTGCCTGAAGACCAGCGTGAAGTAATTATTTTACGTCATTATGCCGATTTAAGCTTTAAAGAAATTGCCGACTTAACCAGTTGCAGCATTAACACAGCCCTTGGCCGCATGCGTTATGGTTTAATAAACCTGCGCAAAATGATGACAGAAAAACAAATTGCATTATAAATTTTGTAACCCCCAACAAAGCTTAAGATTCAACAATGCCAAAGTTTTAAACTCTGGCAATTTTTACCCAAACCCAAAATTAAAGACCTCCGCTTTTTTACGGAGGTTTTTGTATGTTAAATTGTTTTATTTCTTTGATTTTTCAAATGCATTTAAGCCGCAAAGCAACCAGTCTTTATATGCCTGTATATTGGGAGTATAGCCAACGGGATTATTCAACAATATTTCATTGGCATCTACAATGGCATAAAGTGGCTGGGCATTATTTTTAAAATTCTCGGTTTCAAAGGTTGCCCATTTATTACCTACGGTGATGATCTCTTTTTCAACCCCATCTTTGGTTGTATAGGTAAACTGTTTGGCAGCGGGCAGATTTTTTTTATCATCAACATACAAAGAAACAATAATGAATTTTTCTTTCATCATCTTGTAAACTTCCGGATCGCTCCATACATTTTCTTCCATTCGCCGGCAGTTTACACAGGCATACCCCGTAAAATCCAGCAACAAAGGCTTTTTTTCAGCTTTGGCCTTCAAAACCCCTTCTTCAAAATCATGCGTGCAGTTAAGGTTTAATATACATTCGCCATCCTGGTATATACTATAATATAATGGAGGAGGAAAGCCGCTTATTAAAGTAAGGTTTGCCCATTTAGTATTGGTTAACCCCGGTATTAAATAAATGGTAAAGGTGCCAAAAACAATGGCCAATACAATTCTTGCCCTGCTCAGTTTTTTTATAGGGCTGTCGTGTGGAAATTTTATTTTGCCCAGCAGGTATAATGTAGTACCGGCACCGGCCAATATCCAGATCCCGATAAATACTTCTCTTTTTAATAAATGCCAATGTTTTACAAGGTCGGCATTTGATAAGAATTTAATGGCAAGCGCTACTTCCACAAAACCCAAAACTACTTTTACAGAATTGAGCCAGCCACCTGATTTTGGTAAAGAGTTTAACCAGTGAGGAAATAATGCAAACAGTGCAAATGGCAGGGCCAGTGCCAAACCAAAACCTCCCATACCAACAGTTAACTGAACAGCTCCGCCGGTTAACGAACCTACCAGTAAAGAACCCAAAATAGGGCCGGTACAGGAAAAAGAAACAATGGCCA
>JANNYY010000509.1:0-2252 GCA_031410355.1 Chitinophagaceae bacterium
CAACCCGCCTGGGAAATTTTGGAATTCAATTAAATTATGCCGGGTTTAAAAATTTTAATGAAAATAAAATTGGTTTGGCGTATGCCAGAAAACTGGGGAAACTGGTTGATGTAGGAGTCCAGTTTAATTATTATAGTTACAGGATACCTGCGTATGGCAATGCATCAACCATAAATTTTGAAATTGGCGCTATGTTGCATGTAACCGGTAAATTAAATGCAGGCATACATGTTTATAATCCTGTTAGTGGAAAGCTGGGCGCTTCGGCTACACCAGGCACCGATGAAGAGAAATTAGCATCCGCCTACAAATTTGGACTGGGGTACGATGCATCCGATAAGTTTTTTATCAGCGCCGAAATAATTAAAGAAGAAGATAAAACGGTTAATGTTATAGCCGGTTTGCAATATCAGTTTGCTAAACAGTTTTTTGCAAAAGCAGGATTTATCAGTGAATCAGGTACCCCTTACGCGGGGGCAGGAGTTGGTTGGAAAAACTTGCGGCTTGATGTTTCTTCCAGTTATCATCCCCAGCTTGGGTTTTCGCCCGGCATATTACTGATCATGAATTTTAAATCGAAGGCTGAATGAGAATTCTGTATGTACTGTTTTGTGTTTTATTTATATCCTTGCATACTAATGCACAGGTTACAGAACCCATTACACCCAGTACTGAGCAGCAACTTGAAAATATAACTGAAAATAATGAAGACCTGGAAACAGAAGACGATTCTTACCTGCAGCAAATGGTTCAGTATATCAGGAACCCAATTAACCTCAATATGGCTGATGCTGCTGAATTAAACCAGTTGCGCATTCTTACCCCTGTTCAAATTCAGCATTTTATTTTGTACCGCAACCTGGTTGGTAAACTGGTTGATGTATATGAGCTGCAGGCGGTGCCTGGCTGGGATATTGGCACCATTCAAAAAATAAGGCCATACATAAACGTGAGCTTACAGGTTTCGGTTGCAGCTACGGTAAAAAGCAGGTTACAAAACGGCGATCACAGTCTTCTCATCCGGGTTTCGCAAGTTCCCGAACGTTCAAAAGGTTATTTGCTGGATTCTTCAACAGCTACAAACTTTTACCCCGGCTCTCCCCAAAAAATATTGGTTAGGTATAAATACATCTACAAGAATCTTTTTCAGTATGGTATTGTAGGCGAGAAGGATGCCGGCGAACAATTTTTTAAAGGAAAACAAAAACAGGGATTTGATTTTTATTCGGCACATATTTTTGCCCGTAAAATCGGTATTATTAAATCATTGGCCCTTGGCGATTTTACTGTAAACCTTGGCCAGGGCTTAATACAATGGCAAAGCCTTGCCTTTAAAAAAAGTGTTGATGTTATTAATATTAAAAGGGAAGCAGATGTTTTACGGCCTTACAATTCTGCCGGTGAAATTAATTTTCACAGGGGCGCAGGCGTTACCCTTGCTAAAAAACATTGGCAGCTTACCCTGTTTGGCTCGTATAAAAATATTGATGCCAATTTTGTTGCCGATACATCTCAAAGCCAGGATGACTATGTTTCTTCTTTACAAACATCCGGTTATCACCGTACTAAAAGTGAAGCAACTGATAAAGGTATTCAGCGTCAATTGGCTTTTGGTGGCAATTTTTCTTATCAATACAAAAGGCTGCACCTGGGTATTAATGGCATCCAATATAAATTTAAATTGCCGCTAATAAAATCTGCAGAGCCTTACAATAAATATGCATTAGCAGGCAAAAGTTTTGGAAACTACAGTGTAGATTATAGTTATACAAGTAAGAACCTTCATTTTTTTGGTGAAGCAGCTTTTACAGCAGGTTTTGATAAGGCTTTTATCAACGGTTTGATCGTCAGTGCTTCATCACTTGTTGATTTGAGTTTACTTTACCGTAATATTTCAAAATCGTACCAATCGCTTTATACATCTGCATTTACAGAAAATACTTATCCAACCAATGAAAATGGATTATATGGAGGTATATCTGTCAGGCCAGATAATTCCTGGCGAATAGATGCTTATGCTGATTTTTATAAATTTCCGTGGTTGCGCTATAGGGTAGATGCGCCTTCCACTGGTTCCGATTATTTAATCCAGTTAAATTATAAACCCAGTAAACAACTGGAAATTTATACGAGATACCATGCTGAGTCAAAAGCCATCAACGTAAATCCCGGTCAGTTTACCCTGTCTCCTGTTATTATGCAACCCAAAAAAAACTGGCGAACCCAGGTAAGTTATAAAGTAAATACCGCTG
>JANNYY010000510.1:0-15540 GCA_031410355.1 Chitinophagaceae bacterium
ATACCTTGAACAAGTTGTTAACAGGTACGGAAAATAAAATTTTTCAGGTAGAAATAACGTGCTTAATTTGCTTTATAATTTAAAAACCAAAAAACGCGATATGAGAAAAGTTACAAGCTATTTGGTTACATTTTTATTGGCCAATATTATTACGATTGCTGCCATTGCACAAAATGTAACTATTAACGGCAATGTTAGAAACAGTAATTCAAAAGAAGGATCGGGCGCCGTTTCTGTTATAGTAAAAGGAGAAGATATTGGTACTTTTACTGATGATAAGGGAAATTTCAGGTTAACAGTAAAGAAATTACCGGTTACCCTTTTAATTTCATCTGTTGGATATGAATTACAGGAAGTAACTGTTACCAATGCCGCCACAAAAGTTATGATTGAATTTAAGCCTACAAATATTTTAGGCCAGGAAGTGGTTGTTGCTGCCAACAGGGTTCCCCAAAAAATCCTGGAATCGCCGGTTTCCATTGAAAGAATAAGTGCGGCTAATATCCGCAACTCACCGGTAAGTAATTACTATGATGTGGTAGCTACTTTAAAAGGTGTTGATGTTACAACCTCTTCATTAACATTTAAAACGCCAACTACCCGTGGATTTAACTCCAGCGGTAATACCCGTTTTAACCAGTTGGTTGACGGGATGGATAACCAGGCCCCGGGCCTTAACTTTTCTGTTGGCGCCATTATTGGTTTAAGCGAACTGGATGTGGATAATATTGAACTTCTGTCAGGAGCATCATCTGCATTATATGGCCCGGGTGGTATGAACGGAACCTTGTTGATGACGAGTAAGAATCCATTTAAATACCAGGGGCTTTCAGTCCTGGTTAAAGAAGGTGTTATGCATGTAGGAGGCAACCGCCAGAGAGACCCATCTCTTTACAGTAACTGGAATATGAGGTGGGGTAAAAAAGTTTCAGACAAATTTGCTTTTAAAATAAATGCTGAACTGATCCAGGCAAAAGACTGGATGGGTAGAGATAACAGGAATTATAGCAGAACAGGTACCACAGGTAGTGCAATTCCCGGTGACCGTAAAACAGCTCCAGGATATGATGGTATAAATACCTATGGAGACGAAACTCAATTTGATATGAGACTGGTTTTTGCAAGTATAGCAGCTAGTTTACCAGGTGCAGCAGATTTTATTAATGCAAATAATCTTTTGGCAAGCCCCCAGAATGTTACCCGTACAGGATATACAGAAAAAGAACTGTTGAATCCTAATACGGTTAATTTTAAACTGGCAGGTTCATTACATTATAAATTTACCCCCAGAACCGAAGCAACTTTGGCCGCTTACTGGGGAACTGGTAATACCATATATACCGGAAGTGACAGGTATTCTTTAAAGGATTTTAAAATGGGGCAGTACAAGTTTGAAATTAACAATCCGGCATGGTCTTTACGTGCATATACCACACAAGAGAATGCCGGGGAGTCATTTAACGCATCGGCAACTACAGCGTATTTTACTGAAAGCTGGAAGCCAACACCAACATGGCTGCCTCAATATGCATCTACATATTTATCACAATTAATGAATGGAGCAACAAGTTATGATGCTCATCAGGCTGCACGGACTGTGGCAGATGCTGGAAGGCCTGTAGCGGGTACACCTTCATTTATAGCAGGATATGACGCCATACGCAAAAAACCAATTTCGCAGGGTGGTGGTTTGCTGTTAGATAAATCTGATCTGTATGCACTCGAAGGTAATGCCAACCTTACCCAGTTCACTAAAGGTATTGCTGATCTGTTGATCGGAGCTAATTATAAACAATATATATTAAATTCACAGGGTACTTTATTTGCTGATTCAACAGGTGATGCTATTAAACTGTCACAATATGGGGCTTATATCCAGGCCAGCAGGCAATTGATGGAACGCCTTAGCCTGACCGTATCCGGCAGGTATGATAAAGCAGACAATTTTAAGGGCCGGTTCACCCCAAGAGTTACAGCACTGATTAAAATAATGAAAGATAACAATGTACGTTTATCTTATCAAAGTGCTTACCGTTTCCCAAGTAACCAACAGCAATATATCAATTTACAGGTGGGAAGTACACGATTGGTGGGTAGCAATCCTTCATTTGCTTCTTATTTAAATTATATCAACAACCCATTATACACATTTACCACAACCCCGGGGTCCACTACAATAACAAATTTCAAATCTTTTACTCCACCCGAAGTAAAGCCTGAATCAGTAAATTCATTTGAACTTGGTTACAAAGGCTTGTTGATGAATAGTAAGTTATTAATAGACGCATATGGTTATTACGGACAATACCAGGACTTTCTTGGCAGAACAAATACAATTCAAACTTTAACCGGAAATGCTGCGGATACCTCAAATTCAGCTAACCGGAGGAATATTTCTGTAGTAGTAAATTCTCCTGATAAAGTTAAAACCTATGGATTTGGCCTTGGGGTTGATTATAGGTTACCCCTTAACTTTGTTATCAGTGCTAATATTGCTTCTGATAAATTAAAAGATGTACCTGCAAATTTTGTAGCATACTTCAATGCTCCTGAATATAAAGGCAACTTATCCCTTGGAAACAGCGGTTTTGGTCCCGGTAAAAAACTTGGCTTTAATGTTGCATACAGGTGGCAGCAGGGTTTTTATTACCAGGGTGATTTTGCAAACGGAAATTTACCCGCTGTACATACATTAGATGCCCAGGTAAGTTTAAAGTTACCGAAGGCAAATAAATCTGTAATAAAAGTGGGGGCAACAAACTTGCTTAACCAGTATTATTATAATGCCATTGGTAATTCACAAATTGGTGGATTATACTATGTGAGTTTTGGTTATAATATTTATTAGGATAGCTGTTAACTTAAAATTTTTTAAAATTAAAATTACCATAATGAAAAAAATAATTTTTAAACTGCGTATGCATTGTTTAGCGATTTTAGGGGGATTGTTCTTTCTTACTTCGTGTAACAAGGACCTGGAACAATTCGCTCCGATTGCAACCCCTGTATATCCTACCGGTAATGGTATTGCTGCTACACTTGCTGCAAATCCAACATACAGTAATTACGCAGCATTGATTGCCAGGGGAGGAATGACTGCTACTTTAAATGACCTTACAAAATCTTTCACATTAATTGCAACGGATAATTTTGGAATGAATGTCTTTGCAAATGCTGCATCAGGCGGGTTGATTCCGATCCCAGCACCAGATGCCGTTGTGCTGGCGTTTATAAATGGCAGTTTACCGGCTGCCAGTGCTGCCGGAATAGTTCAATATAATACAATAGGACAAAAATACCCATTCAGTTCCTTTCCCAGTGTTTTTCCCAATTATCCACTAACAAGCCAGATCGTACTTGATCCTACACAACCATTTGTAAGGATGCCGATATTCCCTGACAGGGGAACACCATATTCTTATGTAAATACAGTGCCGGTGATTGCTACCGATATGGCAGCTGCAAATGGTGTGATACATACCACATTCTCAATTGTAGCTCCTTTACCTGTTACTCCCTTAGGTGTTCCAATAACATTAAAGACATTAATTGATTCGTCTTCAAACCTTACTTATTTCAGAGCAGCCATAGCCCGTGGAGATAGTGGCCAGGTAGGTATAAGCGGTGTTGGTGCATATGGGTTAAAATTTGATTCTTTAATGAATTACCCTATTACTAATATGACTGTTTTGGCTCCTAACAATGCGGCTTGTCAAACCATAATTTTTGGTTTTGTATACTCTTCATTACTTGGCCAAGGAGTACCTGCTCCAACAGCTTTCACAATCGCTACAACTACAGCATCTACACCTGCAGGATTTAACGCATTGCCTGTAGCTTCGGTTAGGGGAATAGTTGCTTACCATATATTTGCATCAAATAACACAGGATCTTATAAACCTGATATAAGAGCATTTTCTGTGAATTTCTCTCCAACACCGGGAACTTTTGTGAAGACTTTAGTTAACGGCTCAGTAGCTGCACATCCCGGTATTAAGGCAGAGGCAACATTCACCGGCCCTGTAGTAACAGCATTAAAATTCTCCGGAGCGGGAACTTTCCCTCCGGGAGGTCCACCCTATAGCCAGGTTGCCAATGCCACTGCATGGGATAGGATGGCATTTAATGGGGTATTGCATGTAATTGATGCGGTACTATTACCACAGTAATTATTTTCAAAATATAAAAAAAAGCGGGCTGCAAATTGCAACCCGCTTTTTTTATAAAACTTAAGTAGAAATTAAACATTGAACCGGAAATGCATCACATCTCCATCCTGTACTAAATATTCTTTTCCTTCAATCCGCAGTCTCCCGTTTTCACGGCAGGCTGCTTCTGATTTGTATTTTAAAAAATCATCGTAGGCAATTACTTCGGCCTTAATAAAACCTTTTTCAAAATCGGTATGTATAACACTGGCTGCCTGTGGCGCCTTCCAGCCTTTGCCGATCGTCCATGCCCTTACTTCCTGCACACCGGCAGTAAAATATGTGGAGAGGTTTAAAAGTTTATAGGTTGAGTGTATCAACCTGTCTAATGCAGGCTCGGTCATTTTATATTCTTCCATAAACATGGCCTTATCTTCCGGGTTTTCAAATTCAGCGATCTGAGCTTCAATGGCATTGGTCATTACAATTACTTCGTTCCCTTCGTTCTTAACTGCTTCAATCAATGCATCGGAATATTTATTGCCCGTGTGCATGCTGGCTTCATCAACATTGGCAACATATAAAATATGTTTATCGGTAAGTAAGAACAGATCAGCAATGGCCGATTTATCTTCCTTACTTAAGCCCAGTGTAATAATATTCTTTCCTTCTTCCAGGTGTTTTTTGCAACTGATCAGCGTATCCAGTTCAACCTTCATCTTTGTGTCTGTCTTTGCCAGTTTTTCTGTACGCTGCATTTTCTTCTCCACACTTTCCAGGTCTTTCAACTGCAATTCGGTTTCAATAATTTCCTTATCACTAACCGGGTTAATGGGGCCTTCATCCCTTAAAATATTGTCATCTTCAAAACATCGTACCACATGTATAATGGCATCCACCTCACGTATATTGGCTAAAAATTTGTTGCCCAGGCCTTCGCCTTTACTGGCACCACGTACCAGGCCGGCAATATCTACGATCTCGATTTGTGTAGGTACGGTACGGTCAGGAACTACCAGTTCTGCCAGTTTATCTATACGGGGGTCCGGCACATTTACCAGGCCGGTATTTGGTTCAATGGTACAAAAACGGTAGTTGCTTGCCTGTGCCTTGGCACTATTGCTAACCGCATTAAATAAGGTTGATTTGCCCACATTCGGTAGTCCTACTATTCCTGCTTTTAAAGCCATGGTTGATTGATGATTTTAGATTGACGATTTTAGATTTCTTTAACCAGTTACATAATGCTGTAATGATAACAGGCTTTAAAATCGGACGCAAAGGTAAGGTTTAGCTTTAGATAATTAATTGGCATTAAAATACTATTTTCATATTCAATTGTGCTCTCAGGAATTGAAAAAAATCTAAAATCTAAAATCGTCAATCTAAAATCGTACTATGGCTTTAAGCAGAATATGGAGTGCATTTATAATCATTGCAATTTTTGTTGCAGGGTATCATTTTTTTTTCAATAAAAGCAGGGACGATATTTTTAGCCGCATGGTTACCGGCACAAGTAAAGATGAATTTAAGTACGTTGCCCTGGGAGATAGTGCAAAAGTTGCCGGTATATCGAAGGAAATAAAGAATTATGGGTATGTATTGCAAAATGAAGTTGATAAGGATACAAAATATATAGTAGCGGAGAATGGGAATGCAGATACCGTATTACAACTGCAAAAGAATTTTGCTTCAGTAAGAGCAGTAGATTACAATTATATGTTGGGCAGAAAGCAAAAGCCGGTGGATGGCATCATTGAAACTTGTTGGGTAGCTGTAGAGATCTGTTTAAAACTGATAGGCATTTTAGCATTATTTATTGGCTTTATGAATATTGCTGAAAAAGCGGGTGGTATCAGGTTATTGTCACGTATTGTTGGTCCGTTCTTTTCAAAACTTTTTCCTGAAATTCCTAAAGGCCATCCTTCTATGGGGCACATGATATTGAATTTTTCGGCAAACCTGCTGGGCCTGGATAATGCTGCAACACCTTTTGGTTTAAAAGCCATGGATAGTCTGCAGCAATTAAATACCAATAAAGATGTTGCATCAAATTCACAAATCATGTTTTTGTGTTTGCATGCGGCAGGTTTAAATTTAATACCTGTTAGTGTAATTGCTGTACGGGCTGCTCAAAATGCATCTGATCCCACTGATGTTTTTATTCCATGTATGATCGTAACTTTTGTAGGCACCATGACGGCAATGATCATCGTTTCAATAAAACAAAAAATCAATTTATTTCAACCAGTTATTTTGCTTTGGGTATTCAGCATTTCAGCAATTATTGTATTATTGGTTTTATATGTAACCAGGTTAAATGCTTCCGGTATTCAATCTTTCTCCGGCATTTTAAGTAATGGATTAATATTATTGGTTTTTCTGTTGATTATTTTAGGAGGACTTTATAAAAAAATTGATCTTTTTTCTGTTTTTGTTGATGGTGCAAAAAGCGGGTTTGATACCGCCATAAGAATTATACCTTACTTATTAGGCATACTTGTAGCTGTGAGCATGTTAAGAACCAGCGGTACTTTTGATGCAGCAATAAATGGAATGAAACAATTTTTTGCCATGTTTGGCGCCGATACCCGGTTTGTTGACGGATTACCTACTGCATTAATAAGGCCATTAAGTGGCGGGGCAGCCAGGGGTATGATGGTTAGTACCATGACAACCTTTGGCCCAGATTCTTTTGCAAGCAGGCTGTCGGGGATTTTCCAGGGAGCATCTGATACCACTTTTTATGTAGTGGCAGTTTACTTTGGTTCAGTGAATATAAAAAATACACGTTATTCCATTGGTGCTATGCTGCTGGCCGACCTGGTTGGTGTTATCACTTCTATCATTTTAGCCTATCTTTTCTTTGGATAAAAAATGGTTATAAAAAAGGCTGTCTCATTTTTTGAGACAGCCTTTTTTATGCTTTGAAATTAATATCATCAATAATTTGCAAAAGTGTTAACTACTCTTGCAGCAAGTGCTCCCCTGTAACTTCCATTGTAGCAAGAGGTATAACTTCTGGTTGCTGTTAAGCTTGTAATAAATCCTTTTGTAAGTAAAGGAGAAGTAGTACCGGCAGCAAATACATATAATGTATCTGTTAAACCGGAAGCATAAGGAATGAATGCTGTTACCGTGTTGGTTGCAACATTACTGAATACTGGCGTACTACCTGTAAATACAGGTGCAAATACATTCGCATTATTTAAAACCGCTGTACTTGCGAATACAGGTGTGCCTGATATTCTCCTGTAAGAATACACATCTACATTTGGTACTGCAGTAGGGTTGTAAATAAAATTTGCAAAGCGAAGCATGCAGGTTGTATCTGTTGGCACTACGATATTATTTTCCACAGTAGCCTGTTTAACACTGGTTATGGTATCATAAGTAAAGACGGTATAGCTTTTTCCTGCATCCATACTTTGAGAAAAAGTAAGTGGTGTTTGTGTTGTTGCAGGTAAAGTATCTTTTATCAAAAAAGTTCTGGACCCGGCATCTACCCTAAAGGAATTAGCTGTGCTGGGAAAAACACCTCCATAGCCCAATACTGCCCCCGAAACAGGTACTCCATCAACATAAACATAATTACGTGATGCTTTTACTGTAGCACTAAAAACCTGTACTGTTGCTGATTTACTCAAATCTGGCACAGTTGTCCCTAACAGCGTAAGTTCTTTATCACACGACACGTACAGTGAAGACAGTGTTACAATTCCCAGGTTTAGCATGATTATTTTTATATATTTCATATTATTTATTTTCTTGTTAATAATTTATGGTATGGAGAACCAGCATTGAAACGTATTATAATTAAGGTTTTGATAAGCTCCGATCCTTGTTAATTCAGGAACATTATATAAATACTCCGAATTAAACCTTGGCCTGCACCTGTATACCTTTTCACCAAGATTAGTAGAAACCAGGTAATTGATAGGCGAAGTGGGGGGAGTTATAAAATCGGCATATACCTGGTTTCCAGTAGCCACATCAATATCAGTGTAATGATATTTACGCATGTCTGTCCAGGTTTGATGTGTTCCCCAACCATAAAGTGCAATATATTTCTGCAACATGATTCTTGTTAATGTTAACCCTGCAGAAGTAGCCGGTACAATTGCCGGATTTGACATATAGGCTGCTTTCATTGCCGGTGTAATAGCTTTTGAAGCCGGAATTTTAAATGAATAAGTAGTGGTTAACATATCAAAATTGAGGCTGATGCCATTGATGTAAGCTGCAAGCGCAGTTGTTTTATCGCCTTTGCGAAATGCTGCTTCTGCCAGTGTAAATTGCATTTCCGAAGCGGTCATCATTGGCCATGGGCCTCCGTTTCCATACACATACTTAGCACTGTCATTGGTTCCGGTTGTTGAATTTTGAGTTGGGTGCCTCCAGAAATTCTTTGGATAATTAGCAGTAGGTGTGGTGCCGTTTAGGTATTCCGTAACACCTAACCATGGAGCTACTCCCTTAAAGGTACCATTAGCATTTTCGCTCAACATATACCATGTTCTTGGATCATTTACACCGGTAAATGCACCTGTGTTAACACCTGACATGAGGTTGGCAATATAACCTCCCTGCCGGATGGTGCCGATATTTGAACGTGTTGGCCCAAAGTAGCTGTTAAAACCGTTACTGCTGTTAACTGTTGAAAATGTAGCTAAAGCATTATCGGCATTGGTAGTCATGGATAGGTTTGCATATTTAATAGCAGAATCAGCATAACTATTTGTAGTGAAAATCCCTTTACTGCTTAAATCAATATACGAACGGGCCAAAATACCATAAACAAATTTTTTCCACTTATTAATATCGCCACCCATAAAGTACGCATCGCTTTGAGCCAGGTTTGCCGGGCTTACGTTACCATCAGTTCTGTTCAGGTTTGCCAATGCCCTGTGGCATATAGCCCTGCAACTATCATAAAATTCAGGCTGTGTATCATAGTTAAATTGCGACTGGCTTGTATTAAAAGCTTCTTTTAAAATAGCATCGCCATACTGGTTGGTTAATTCAAGCCAGTCCCAGGCCCTTATGGCTTGTGCCACTCCTACATAATCCCATTTTTGCTGCTCGGTACCCCATTGTATTATTCTGTTTACATTTTGCCCGTGGCCATAATAAACCGTAGCCCAAATGCCGCCGGTATTATCGCTGTTAATAGTACCACCCATACTACCATAGTTTTCTCCCGCGGTGGTAGATCCCCAATACTGGATGTACCGGCCCAGCAGTACATCATCAATCTGTACACCATAGTTTGTACCTGCTGCAGAGTTAAATGCAGTTAAACCGCCAATTACACCCGGTAATATAGTTTCAATTGGTACTATAACCGGCGCATTGGGATTTAAATAAGCAGAATCAATTTTTTTCTTACAGGATAGTGTTGCCAATGCACAAAAGCCTCCGAGAAAAAGCAGTGATTTTAAAATATTGTTTTGCATATATTTTTTTTTATTTGATCATTTATTAGTTAGAATTAAAAACTTGCCCTTAACCCAAAGCTTAAGCCCAATGGAGTAGGCGCACTGCCAAGATCCATACCATAACCGCCCACACCGCCAGTACCGGGGTTATTAGCATTTATAGCCGGGTCGGCACCATAATAATTTGTGAAAAGTAACAGGTCGCTTCCGGTTACAAAAACACTTAATCCTCTTACTGCTTTCAGGTGCTTTAAGGTTTTTGCAGGCAGCATATAATTTAATGTCAGGTCTCTTAACCTGAACCAGTTTACATCTTTTTGAACAAACTCTTCATCAGGCATTGTAGTGTAGTAGGCACTTGAATATTGAGGAATCACAACAATTGTATTTTTTGTAGGATTTGCAGTGTTCTGCAAGCCATCATTTAATACGCCTTCTACAACCCTTGGCGTGCCGCGATCAGCTGTTCTGGCACTTTTTCCTAATCCGGTTAGCAGTTGATCGGTACCATTATAAATATCTCCACCTACTTTAAGATCCCACAGAAAACTTAAACTCCAGCTTTTATATTTGATGGTATTCAATGTTCCTAAAGTAAAATCAGCTTCCCTGTCGGCAATAATTGAATTACCACCTAATACAACAGGGATGCCTGTTGTAGGGCTAACCAGTATTTGGCCTGCATTATTCCTGGAATAGATTGAACCGGTAAGTGTTTGTGTAGAATGTCCTCTTACCAAACCACCCCTTACATTTGAAATATATGTATCGGAGTTGTAAAAGTCGTTATAGATACCAATTGATGCAGGCAGGGTCAACACCTTGCTCCACATGTGACTAAAGTTAAAATTCACTGTCCAGTTTAAATTCTTTTTATTTATCGGCGTAAGATTTAAGGTTAATTCTACACCCTCATTACGCAGCGATGCCGCATTTTGCGTGTTTAAAATGGCACCTGTTGCATAACTGGCCCGGTAGCCCTGTGCAATCTGGTTTGTACAAAGTGTATTGTAATAAGCAGCTTCCAGGCTTATTGCATTATTTAAAAACCTGAATTCTGCACCTATTTCATAGGTTTGTTGTTTTTCAGGTTTCAGCAAAGGGTTAGCATTTGTAAAGCCATAGGTATAGGTAACCGGCAATGTGGTACTGCTGAAATTGTTTACGAAAAATGATTGGTTTGAATAGGGGTCATTTAAACGTGCAGTAGTTGCTAATGATGCCCTGAATTTTGCATAGTTAAGTATGTCCCTTTTTTTTATGACGGGGAATATATCAGAAAGAATCAAACTTAAGCTTGCGCCCGGGTAATTATAATTTCTGTTGTCTGCCGGCAATGGCGAAGCGGATTCAAAACGGTGAGAGTATGTAATAAATGCAACATTTTTATAGCTTACAGATGCTTCAGCAAAATAAGCGATCTCCATGAAAATATTTACGTTAGGGATGCCATCGTTGTTTCTCAGTAAACGCCTTCTGGTATTTACAGTAGTATTGCTGCTGTCTGTTTTTGTAGAATCAATCAGGTTAGTACCATATATGGCAAATTGTTTTGTTTCAAAATCCTGCCACATGGTACCAATCATCAGCCTGGTAGAAAAATTACCAAACTTTCTTTTGCCAGTTGCAGTAATGGTATGGTTGTATCCTGAATATTTTCTGTAATAATTATCTAAACTGCCTCCAATAGCAGTGGCAAGCTGAAAAGATTCAGGGTGTAGAAATACATACCCATTATTTTTATAAGTATCATAACCAAACCTACCTGCCACAGTTAACCATGGAAAAGGGGTAATATCAATTCCTAATGTAGAAACTATACGTTCAAGTTTATCACCACTCCTTACATTTTTAGAACTCCAGAATGGGTTATCAAAATCTGAATTTCTGTTTGAATTGAAAGTTAATAATTTACTTCCTCTTGCATCCTCGTAAATCCGGATATCATTATTAGCAGGCCATTCATATAATTGTACAAGATATCCTCCTGCGCCGGAAGTTGAAGCAGAACTTTTAAGTGGTCTTAAATTATCAGCATTGATGTAAGATAAAGTTGGCGTAATGGTTATGTATTTTCCAATTTTAGTAGTATTGGAAATTTTAAAATTATACTTTTTATACGTATTGTTAGGTACAGAGCCATCATTATAAAAATACTGGCCCGATACCCTGAAACCAACATTTTTGGTTCCAAATTCCAATCCTAAATTATGTGTATGTGAAAATCCGGTTTCAAAAAAATGATGCACGTTATCATATAATGTTGTACCGGGTTTCCAGGCCGGGCCAAATGAAGTAAACTGACCTAATAATGGTGGTGCAGTTGGTATATTATTACTGGCACCGGGCCCAAATTCATTATTTACTTCTGCATAACGTGTTATTTTCTGAAAGCGAAAATTATTATCGTAAGTTACCAGTAATTTTTTATTGGTTGCCTTTGCCTTTTTTGTAGTAATAACAATGGCCCCTGAACTTGCCTGGCTGCCGTACAGCGCAGTTGCTTCGGGCCCTTTAAGTACGGTTACAGATTCAATGTCATTTGGATTTAGATCTGCAATACGGTTTGTGTTATCATTATTTCTGTTATTGCCATCAGAAGCCAGGCCAATACCACTGCCACTTTGCGAATTTGAGTTTAAAGTTTGGTTATCTATGATAATACCATCAACAACAAATAAAGGCTGGTTGGTACCCGATATGGTATTAAAGCCTCTTAATACAATTCCTGTAGAAGCCCCAGCAGCACCCGATGTAGGTGTAACTGTAAGCCCGGCCACTCTTCCCTGCAAACCATTTACAAAATTCTCTCTTTGTGTCTGCTGAATATCAGTACCTTTTACAGTTTGTACAGAATACCCAAGTTCCCTCGCATTTCGTTTTATATCCATAGCTACTGTAACTTCTTCCAGTGTTTTATCAACAGCATTAAGTTTCATTGTTAATGCGGCTTCATCTTTAATTGTAAACTGCTGTGTAACAAAACCAATACTGGATATTACAATAACATCTCCTTTGGCAGCATTTATTTTAAAATTACCCTGGCTGTCTGTTTTAGTTCCACTGGTTTTGCCTTTGATTATTACAGAAGCTCCTTCAACCGGAACGTCTGCATCAGTAAGCACCCTGCCGGAAATTACGGTTTGTGCCTGCGAAATAAGTGGAACCAGGAAAAACAGAATAGCAATTAATCTGTTTGCAAATTTTCTCATATTAGCGTGTTTTGGTTGTTAAAAAATATTTAGTTTAAATTTTTATATCACCGTTATACCTGCATCAATATATGGCTGCAGCATAGGGTGGTTGCCTGGTAATTCTGTTATCAATATATCAATCTTTGTAAGATCACAAACCTTTACGGGCTGCAGGGTATTTATCTTTTCAGAAATAGTAAGGCAAATAACTTTTTGCGATGACTCAATCATGGTTTGTTTAAGTTGTACCACATCCCAATCACTGTCGGTAATGCCATGCTGTACGTCAATAGCATTAATGCCCAGGAAGCAAAGGTCTGGCTTTAAAGTTTTTATCCTGGCCAGGGCATCGGCACCAAGTGTTATTTTTGAATTTTTTGATAATTTATCGCCAATTACAATTACTTCTATATTGGGGTGATGCATGTACTCAACTATTGCCGGAATGCTGCCCGATATAAATGTTGCTGTGAGGTTTATTGGCAAAGCCCTGGCTAATGCAATAATAGTGGTACCACCACCGGTTAAAATGAACATGCCGTCTTTGATAAGGTTTGCGGCTTTTTCAGCAATTACCCTTTTATTATTTTGTGCATAAATTTTTTGGGATGGGTAGCTGCTGCTGTTAAAGGAATGGGATAAAGCTCCACCATGAACTTTTATTAATTTACCTTTCTCATTAAGTTCCTGCAGATCTCTGCGGATGGTGTCTTCTGAAACATCAATTTCGGTGCTTAGGGCATTAGACAGCACTTTATTATGCAGATTTACCTGGTGTACAATGTACTCCTGTCTTTCCCTTTTTAGCATTAGTTAGTTATTACATCTCAAATTAATGATAAAAAATGCATAAAACGGCATTATTTGCAGATTAATATTGCACACCCTGTGCAAAAACCTGCAATAGCTGCATAAATTGCATGTACTAAAATGAAAACGAAAAATTTAAGCGGCCCGGTTATTTGCTTTTTGACCTGTGTCTTTTTGGCAAATTCTTTTTTACGGGGCTTGTTTTGTTTAACTTGCTACTATCTTTTTGCACGAGTGAATCAAGAACTATTCCCGGTTCTTTTAAAATGCCGGCTTCCTCTTCATCAACCGTAGTATAGTAATTACCAAATGCAGCAGTGAGTATTTTTGCATGGTAAATTGTTCTGTTGAATTTGTTGCCAATAACAATGATGGTTGCTTTTTCTTTTAATAAGCGTATAAATGCCGAATTGCTGCCATGCCACCAGCCATTGTGGTAAATAATTTTATTGCCATCGGGATAAATAGTCATACGCCAGCCAAGTCCATAATTACGCATGCCAGGTTTTTCGTTGCTGTAAGGTGCATAAGCCTGGTCAAGTGTTTCTTTTGTAAAGATCATATTGCTGGTTAAAGCCCGGTCCCAGGTAAGCAGATCTCTTGGGGTGGTATATATATTTTTGTCACCATAAACCTGGTCTAAAAAATTAAATGGTTCCAACCCGCCTCTCCAGTTGTAACTCGGTATGGCTGTGGTTGAATCGGCCATCTTAAAAACATAGGTGTTTTTCATTTGCAAAGGCATAAAAAATGTTTTATCCAGGTAATCAGCATATTTTAATCCGGAAACTTTTTCGATCAGCAATGCTAATAAAGCAAAATTGGTATTGCAGTAATTGAAATGAGTGTTTGGAGATTGAACATCTTTGAGTTCTGCTTTGCGGGTGATCAGGTAATTCAGTACATCTTCATTGGATACATAACGGGTTTTATCCCAGCCAAGGGTTTCCATAAAATAATTGTAATTAGGCAAACCACTCCGGTGGCTTAATAAACAACGGATGGTTACCCCGGGATAATTGAATTGAGGGAAATATTTACTGAACTCATCATCAATCTGTAGTTTCCCATCCTGCCATAGTTTTAAAACAGCCATTGCGGTAAAAGTTTTGGTAACGGACGCTATGTGCAGGGGAGAATTTTGTGTGATGGTATCATTGCCCGGTAAATGGCCGGTTCCGCTGTATCGTTCAAAAATGATATTGCCATCCTTTGCAACGATCATTCCCCCATTAAAACCTTTTATTTTTAAAACAGTATCATACCAATATTGGCACATATTTTTAATTCTTGCAATTTCGGTTGCCGGAACAGAATCAGGTTTTGGCAGGGTTAATATATTTAAACTGTCTGCGCTCTTTTTATCCGGAGTGTGAGTAGAATTGCAGGAAACAAATAAAAAGATAAATATCCAGGAAAAGACAGAAGAAATTTTGAAAAACGAATTTTGTAACAACGGCATTGTAAAAATTTAAACTTCAAATAGAATACATTTGTGCAAAATACACAGTAATAATCATGCCTGAAAATAAAATAACCAGTTATCCGAAAGAGAAAATAAACATTCTTTTTTTAGAAAATATAAGTGACATAGCTGTTAAGAATTTTAATGCTTCTGGATATGCCAATGTTAAAAAAATAAACGGAGCTTTATCTGAATCGGAATTGATTGCTGCTATTAGAGATGTACACCTGCTGGGCATCCGTAGCAAAACACTGATTACAAAAAAAATACTGGACGCAGCGCAAAAATTGCAGGCCATTGGCTGTTTTTGCATTGGTGTTAACCAGGTTGATTTAAAAGCCGCAACAAAAAATGGTGTGGCTGTTTTTAATGCTCATACAGTAATACCAGGAGCGTTGCCGAACTGGTGAATGGAGCATCCATAATGCTCATCAGAAAAATTGTAGATAAAAATAATGCAGCCCACGAAGGCATCTGGCTAAAGG
>JANNYY010000511.1:0-2975 GCA_031410355.1 Chitinophagaceae bacterium
TCGCCTGTGCCCACCCAAACTACCGAAGGGTTGTTTTGCTGAATGGCAACTGAACCAATATTTAAAGTTGGCATACTATCAAAAACAGGCTGCCAGTTACTTCCGCTGTTCTCTGTTTTCCAAACGCCACCGGATGCCGTACCTATATAAATTAAATCGGGATTGGTATATAAAGCATCAATAGCAGTTACCCGGCCACTCATACCTGCAGGGCCAATGCTGCGTGGTTTTAGGTTTTTAAACTGATCAAGAGAAATTTTTTGGGCGAAACTGCTGTAACTGAATGTAATTAAAATCAGGTAAGAAATAAGTTGCTGATGTTTCTTCATTATTAAGATTTGAACAATGAAGATGCAAAAAAAACGCCGTTGATACAAATGAAATGTATAAACGGCGCTGGCAAGAAATTAATTTTTTGTATCAGCCTTCTTTTCAAAATCCTTTTCTGCATCCTTTGCCTTTTCAAAATCAAGAATTACAGAATTGATGCAATAACGCAGGCCAGTGGGCGGCGGCCCATCTTCAAAAACATGGCCCAGGTGCGCTTTACACTTACCACACATCACTTCTGTACGCTTCATGCCATACGCATTATCGGGGGCATAAATAATGCTGCCTTTGCTGATGGGTTCAAAAAAACTTGGCCAGCCGCAATTGCTGTCGAACTTGCCATTGCTGTTAAACAATGGATTGCCGCATGCGGCACAGTAATAGGTTCCGCCTTCTTTATGATCCCAGAATTTTCCGCTAAAAGCTCTTTCAGTTCCTTTTTCACGGGCAATATTGTAAACATCGTTGGGTAAGATCTTTTTCCACTCATCGTTACTAATTTCCACTTTGGCAGTATCTGTTTTTGAGAAAACGGGATTGGTGTTTTTTTCGGGTTCCATTTTAGTAATGTTTATTTTTTTGTCCGGCGAATTATTGCATCCGGCAATAATTAATGAAGCAATGATTGATATGTAGATTAATGAGCGCATATTATGTAACAAATTTCGGTTTAAATTGTTTTTTAATCTACGAAATGGGGAGATTTTAAGTTTTAAACAAATTAATAATACTGTTAATGAAAATTTAAAGCCCGATTGTTATATTTGCTATCTTCACAAGGATATCAAACTTATGTTTAATTTAATATTATTTGGCCCTCCCGGCAGCGGCAAGGGAACGCAAAGCGAAAAATTAATGGCTAAATACGGCCTGAAACACCTGAGCACAGGCGATTTACTGCGTAATGAAATTTGCGACCAAACTCCCCTGGGAAAAGAAGCGCAGAATTTTATGGATAAGGGCCAGTTGGTTCCGGATGAAGTGGTTATTGGAATGATAAGCTCTGCCCTTGATGACAATCCGCACACAAAAGGTTTTTTGTTTGATGGATTTCCAAGAACAGCGGCCCAGGCCAAAGCACTGGATAATTTACTTAACTTAAAGAAAGCCCCCATTGCTGTTATGCTTGCGCTGGACGTTAGCGAGGAAGAATTGGTAAAGCGCTTATTAAAAAGAGGGGAAACAAGCGGAAGAAGCGATGATAATAATGAAACGGTGATAAGGGCCCGTATTGTTGAATACCGCAGCAAGACTGCAATGGTTGCCGATTATTATAAGCAGTTTAATAAAGTGGTAATGGTAAAAGGTGAAGGAACAATTGATGATATTTTTGAACGGCTTTGTACCGAAATTGATAAAAGAGCCTGAAAATTTTATGGTTATAAGATATTAAGCACCCTGATTTTTTGGGGTGCTTTTTTGTTTTACATTGTGCATCTAAACAAAATAACATGGATGAGAAGAAATTACATTTTCTTACAAAAGAAAGCATGCCTTTATTTAAAAATTTATCTGCCAATGCTGTGGGAAACTGGGGCAAGATGAACGGCCAGCAAATGGTGGAACATGTGGCTGCGTTCTTTTTAGTATCAACCGAAAAAATAAAATTTAATTTGGTGACTCCTGTTGAACATTTACCAAGGTACCGCGAATTTTTATTCAGTGATAAGGAATTCCGGGAAAATACAAAAGCGCCGGCCAATGTTATTGGAGAAGAGACTCTGCCACTAAGATATGGAAATATGGATGAGGCTTTGGAAAAGCTATCTGAGTCAATCGCTTATTTTGAATATTTTTTTAAAGGGGATGCTGATAAAAAAACACTGCACCCGGTTTTTGGGGAATTAAATTATGAAGAATGGGTGTTGCTGCATTATAAACATGTAACGCATCATTTAAGGCAGTTTGGGCTAATGTAAAGGCAGAACTATAAAGCAGCCGTGTTTTGATTTAACCAGCCAACAATTTGTTCAAATTTTATTTCGCCCGTAGAAATTTTTATAACGAAATCATAAACGGTATTATTGGAAATAACTATTTCCAAATCACTTTCATTTAAAATTATCAACATAGCTAAAAAACCGGTTCTTTTATTACCATCTACAAAAGGATGATTAATTATAAGACTCTCTGCAATTGCTGCAGCTTTCTCATAAACTGTCGGATATAGATCTTCGCCTCCAAATGTTTGGTATGGCCTGGCAAATTGCACTTTCCAATAATCCTTCATCTCTGATACCATGAGAGCCTCCATATTTGATAATAGAAAGCTCGTGTATTTTTAATACCGATTCTTTGCTGATCATTATTGGGCTAATTTTTGTAAGACGTCATCATATTTTTCAGAAGTTTTCTGAAAAAACACATCTGCATCAAACTTTTTATTTTCATTACTTGATATTTTAGCCAAATGCTCCAAAATTGCTTTTATAGCCTTTTCATCTTCCATCTTACTAATTTCATTAATAGCCGCTAATTTCATTTCTGCAATACTCATAAACTTAAATTTTACTACTTCAAATTTATAAAATCTATTCCGTATTTGGATTGTAGATTTGTACCAAACGAATGCTTTAACATGAACAAACTCGAAAACTATATAACCGGAAACTGGATAACCGGTGACGGAGAAGGGCAACAATTAT
>JANNYY010000512.1:0-5352 GCA_031410355.1 Chitinophagaceae bacterium
TGATTTAGCATCTTTATCATCCCATGTCAGCAATTGTAATGAAGCATCATTATTTATCGGGCGTGTGGCATCCCACACTTCTCCGTTAACACTTGCGGCCAATACTTTTCTTGCCAATCCTTCGCTAATGGATTTGGCTACATCAAATGCAGAAGAACCTGCTTCATATTCTCTTACTGCTCCGTCGGGTAATGTTATCTTTATCATATCTTTATTGGCAAACCATTTCGGCTTACAGGTTGCAAATTTAACGAAGTATTAGCTATGGAAAAATTTATCTAAAATATCTTTGTGTTGATGAAAAGAATTGTACCACTGATTTTATTTGTTTTTGTTAGCTCCTTAGTTTCGGCCCAGAATTTTACCGGGCAATGGAAAGGTGAATTTATTGACAAGAGTACTTCCTTTACAGGTTGGGGCGGCGACCGTTGCGAATACATACTGGAAATTGAATGTACCGGAACCAAGGTAACCGGTTATTCCTACACCTATTTTAGTGATGGTGGCAAAAGATATTATACCATTTGTAAACTAAGCGGCACTTTAAATAAAGCGAGCAAAACCATTGAAGTAAAAGAAATGGAGCGGACCAAAACCAATGTGCCTTTAACCATACGCAATTGTTTTCAAATACATCGTTTAAGCTATTCTCAGCAGGATGATGATCAAATGCTGGAAGGCACCTGGGTACCGGTACCAAACCAGGAGGGTGATTGTGGTTTTGGGACAACTGTTTTATCACGCAGGGTTTTGCAAAAAAATCCAGCTTATTTAAATAATACAACTACCAAAACAGTACCTAAAAAAACAACGCCGTTTGCTGTACCAAAACCTGAAAAAACATCATCCCCTGTTGTAAAAAATTCGCCGCAAAATAAGACAACCCCTCCTGTAGAAAAAAATCAATCTAAAAAAACAACCGCACCTGTAGTTAAAACCCAACCCAAAAAAACACCGGCACCAATGGTAAAAACCGAAACCAAAAAGAGTACAGAACCCTCCGTTGCAAAAACAGAAACCGGAAATAACACCAATGCGAAAACAGCTACAGCAGATATAATAAAACCCGATCCTCCATCTATAAAAACTGATGCTGAGAAAAAAACAGCAGGCCCGAGTTATGAAAACAGAAACCATGATCTGCTAAAAACCATTGAGATTGATAATTCCAGTTTTACTGTTGACTTATACGACAATGGAGATATTGACGGAGACAGTATTTCGCTGTTTTTTAACGGACAGTTATTGTTATCTCATAAGCGGCTTAGCGATAAGGCCCTGCGGTTAAAATTAGATGTTGATGCAAACAGGGATGTAAATGAACTTATCATGTATGCCGAAAACCTGGGAACAATACCGCCCAATACAGCTTTGATGGTTGTTAATGATGGCGATAACCGCTACGAAGTACGCATTTCATCCGACCTGAAAAAAAGTGGTGCAATACGCTTTGTATATAAGCCTAAAACCAGGCAATAAACTACCCCGTTTTACGTTATACCTTCAACCAATATCTTTTGTGAAATGAAAACTCCCTTCACGGCCTTATTATTTATTGCCGGTTTATTTTCAGTTTCTTTTCTTAATAATTCCTGCGCCAAAGCAGATAATAGTGCCGTTATACCAAAAGAACAGCAGGTTGTTGGCAAATGGAGTATAAACAGGATTCAGCTTAAAATTTTTATGGGTGGCGTTTTTGTAAAGGATACTATTTTAAAACAAACGCCTTTACCCGAGAATTTTGTAAAATTTGAAGCGAACGGAAGTTTTGAATACAGGTTTAATACTGCTGCTTCTGATATGGGCACTTATGAGTTTGCAGCGGCTGGCTCATTGATCTCCAATTCGGTGCCCAATACTTATAACTGGACAATGCTAACATTAACCAGTGTTTTATTTACAGTAGTTTCCAAAGGAACTGATCCTGCATTTCCCGGTGCATTTGTTGAACGTTATCAAACCTTTGTTCGCTAAAACTTTTTTAAAATTTTACATTCCAGGTTATGGCCGGTATCACCGGGAATAAAGAAACCTGTTTTGCCTGTATCTCTAATGTGCCATTAAAGGGGCTCCCCGTTTGATCAAAATAAATGAAATAAGGATTCTTACGGTTGTAGGTATTATACACACTAAACACCCATTCGCTTTTCCACTTTCTTTTTATATTTTTCTTTGGGGTAAGGATAGCAGCAAAATCAAGCCGGTGATAAGATGGTAAACGGTATTCGTTAATACGGCTATACTCCTGTGTAAGTATGCCGCCAACAATATAAAAACGCTGGGGTAAAGTTGCTGCATTGCCCGTGCCAAAAACAAAAGAACCTGATAACCGCCATTTTTTATTAAGCTCGTAAATTGCAACAATGCTCATGTCGTTTCTTCTGTCGTATTTTGCAGGATATTTTTCTCCAAAATTTAATGCCGCAAATTTACGCCAGGTCCAGCTTAAGGTGTACCCCACCCAGCCTGTTAAGCGGCCCTTTGTTTTATTGATAAAAAATTCGGAACCATAACTCCAGCCTTTGCCAAATGCAAAAGAATTTTCTGTATCATCCAAACCAGTTGGTGTGTAACCTTCTTCGTATTCTATCTGGTTGTTCATCTGTTTGTAATACACTTCAACAGATGTTTCATACATATTATCCTTAAAATTTTTAAACAGCCCTGCAGCATATAACCAACTTAGCTGTGGTTTTACTTTATAGGTACTGGGCACCCAAATATCTGTAGGTAAAGTAGTGCCTGCATTACTTACTAAGTGTATGTATTGCAGGTTCCTGGTTACCGAAGCTTTTACAGAAGTTTCATCATTCAATGCATACCGGATGGTAAAGCGTGGCTCCAGGCCGCCATAAGTTTTAACAGCATCCCCTTTTCCATAAACAGTGCTGTCTAAGCGGTTCCCGTTATCATCTGTCTGGTAAATTTTATACGGCCCGGTTTGCCTGAACCAACTATATCTTAACCCTGCATGTATCTTTATTTTTTCATTGATCTCCCAATCATCCTGTAAATAAACCGCAGCTTCGTGGCCAAATTTTATTTGTGCATTATTAGGTTTAAATACTGTTGAATCCTGTTTACCACTTAAAACCGACGGCGTAAATTTGTGGTAAGTGTATATGCCGCCAAACTTAAGCTTATGGCCGGTATAGGGATACAGGTCAAAATCCTGTTTTATACTCAGGTCCCTGATTCCGGAAGCCAGCTTTAATTCAAAATCATTTTGTAAAGCATTAAATGAAAAATTATAATCGTTGTAAACGGCTGTAGTATTACCAAACAATTTTTTGTTGAAAACATGGTTCCAGCGTAGTGTGCCGGTTGTATTGCCCCAGGGAATATTTATTTTTAAACTCTGTTTGCCATTTACAAAATCAAAAACATCCCTGCCAAAATAACCGCTCAGGTAAACCCTGTCTTTATCAGAAAAAATGTAATTAACTTTTGCATTCAGATCATAAAAAAAATAGCCGCTGCCTTTAAACTGGCTGGTAGATTTTATAAAAGGTTTTGTAAGTGCATCAATATAAGTACGCCTGCCCGAGATGATAAAAGATGATTTGTTTTTTTTAATTGGCCCCTGTATAGAAAGGCGGGATGCAATTACACCAATACCTCCTTCAACCTGGAATTTTTGATTATTGCCTTCCTTCATCGAAACATCCAGTACACTGGATAAGCGGCCGCCGTACTGAGCCGGCATTCCACCTTTTATCAGTGTAACATTTTTTATGGCATCGGCATTAAAGATGGAGAAAAATCCAAACAAGTGGCCGGTGTTGTAAACCGGTGCATCATCTAATAAAATTAAATTTTGGTCAGGCCCTCCTCCCCTTACATATATACCAGCACTCCCTTCACCGGCATTACGTACGCCTGGTAAAAACTGGATGGTTTTCAGCAGATCTACTTCGCCTAAAAAAGCAGGAATAGATTTTATCTGTTCCATGGGCAAAGTAAATTTTCCCATCTGCGCATTCTTAACATTGGCATCTCTTTTTTTTGTTGTTACCACAACTTCCTGGGCTAAATATATTTTTGGTAATACCTCAAAATTAATTTTGGTATCTGCTGTAAGATCAATGGCAACAGCTTTATAGCGATAGCCTATAAATGAACAAATCAAAATATATTTTCCTTCATCAAGTGTGATGGAATAAAAACCATACAGGTTACTGCTGATACCTTTTGTTTGGCCCTGCACAGTAATGGTTGCACCAATCAGGGTTTCGCCGTTCAGCGAATCTTTAATGTATCCGCTGATGGTGTGTTTGTTTTGAGCAGAAACAGGTAAAGAGAACAGCGCTACAATAAAAACAACAAAATATATTTTCATAGTTCTATGATCTTAATCCGGATTTCTCCTGCAAAAAATAAACATTAATTAGCTTTGATGGTATCTTTTACCATTCCGCAATGCAGCATGGTGGCTTTAAATTCGGGATGGTTTTTTCCCAGGTATGGATTGATGGTCTCCGTTGTTTTACTTATCCAGTTTGCGCCTTTATCCTCACCAAAAGCCATCGGGCAGTTTTGCCAGTACATTTTATCTCCTTCGTAATTAATTGTTTTAAAGAATGAAGGATACAGGTTTTCTGAAACCATGCTGAAATCTTTGCGCATTTCCTGTATATCTGCCATCATTAATATAGACTGGGCATTACTTTTTATTCCTTCAAAACTACTCATGGCAATATCATAAATATTGGCAGTATCTTTTTTTAATTCATCCATGGGAATACTGTCGAGCAACTGGATAAATTTTCTGTCATGTTCTTTAATCTTTATCGTATCTGCCTCTACAAAAGCAGCAGACATTTCAAAATATGCTTTCATGGCTGCTGATACCGAATTATTAAATGTGTCAGAATGTTTTTTTAAAGCTATGGGGCCTTGTTTTTGCCCGTCATTTTCCCCGTTTGATCTGCTGATCTTATACCAATAATATCCTGCTATAGCCAATATAATAACCAATAACCCTAATAATACTTTCTTCATTTGTTTAATTTTTTTACAAATCTAACGCCTCAATAAATAAACGGGGGCTATTAATCAAAGAATTTTGGAGATAATAACACTATTTATGCTTTAAGGTTCGATATTCGTTATTTTTGCCGCTTATTACAAACCGCTTTGAAAATTTATTATGCTTTTAGGATTACAAAATGTAACATTTGAATTTGGCGCCAGAACAATTGTGGAAGATGCAACCTGGCATATTCAGCCCAATGAACGTATTGGATTGATCGGCTACAACGGAACGGGTAAATCTACCTTATTAAAAGTCTTAACCGGGCAATTTACGCCCAACAAAGGCACTGTAGAAAAAGGAAGGGAAACAACCATTGG
>JANNYY010000513.1:0-16558 GCA_031410355.1 Chitinophagaceae bacterium
GTTAATGCGGCTGTACCGCTGCTCAACAATTGTGCATGTTTACAACCAAATGTTTCGCAAATGGCTTCTTCCAGTTCTTTGGCTTTCCATATTCCTTTGCGTGGGCCGTCAAAGCCATAGCGCATTAAAATTCCTGTTTCCAGAACGTCATTAACTTCTTTAATTTCTTCTTTCCCAAAAAATTCAAAACCGGGCATAGTGTATATTTTTATAAAAACAAAGGTAAAGAAAATTGGTGGGTGAGTCAAAGACTCGAAACCAGTGCATCCCGTTCTCGTCCTCCTCTCTGACGAGGACGAGTTGGTTTTGAGGCTTTGCCTCAATTGTAAGTCAAAGACTTACAACCATGGCATCCTCGTCAGAGACGAGGACGAGGGAGACGAGGGAGATTATTTTAACCAACGCATTTCTGGCATTTTAGCCGGCTCTTTAAAATAATTTAACCGCAAAGTATCGCCCCAGCCATTGGGGTTTTTATCAAAGGTTTTACTGCTGAAAAAAACCATGCCCTGTATATTGGGTGTGTTACGCAGGGCATCAATCATGCGGGGCAATTGTGTTAAATCCTTCCAGGCTTTATTGCTGTTTGCCCGGTAAATACCCAGGCCTATATAACAGTTTTTGCCATAAGTATGTTTGCTCCACCAGTCGAGCAAAATTTCGTAAGGGGCTATTTTGTGGCCAAACTCCCAGTATAGTTGGGGTGCCACATAATCTATCCAGTCTTTTCTCAACCATAATAAAATATCGGCATACAGGTCATCATAATTGGTTTGGGCGCCATTGGTTTTGCTGCCCTCAGGGTCTTTATCTATGTTACGCCAAACACCAAAAGGGCTTATACCAAACTGGCATTTGGGATTTTCTTTTTTAATAACCGCACTCAACATGCTTATTATAGAATCTGTATTACTTCTTCTCCAGTCATCTTTGCTCATGCCGTTACCATATTTATTGTACGTGCCATAATCCGGAAATTCTTTGCCGGGAATGCGGTATGGATAAAAGTAATCGTCAAAATGAATGGCATCAACTGCATAGCGGCTAACCACATCCTTTACCACGTTCGTTAAATACTGCTGCACTTCTTTGTTGCCGGGGTCAAAATATTTTTTATCGCCGTAGGTTAAAAACCATTCGGGATGAATTTTTGTGATATGCGTTGCCGCAATGGAAGATATGCCGATGTTGAACACTGCCCGGTAAGGATTCATCCAGGCATGAAACTCCATACCACGCTTGTGTGTTTCGGCAATCATAAATTCCAGGGGGTCGTAATAAGGTACAGGAGGCTGCCCCTGTATACCTGTTAAAAATTCACTCCAGGGTTCGTATTGCGAAGGATAAAAAGCATCCGTAACGGGCCGCACCTGCACGATCAGCGCATTAAGCCCATTTTGCTGATGCATGTTGAGTAATTTTATGAACTCAACTTTTTGAGAATCGGCATTAAAATTTCCTTTTGATGGCCAGTCTATATTGTCAACGGTAGCCACCCAAACGCCACGGAACTCGGGCTTTGCCTGAGAAAAAGAAGCAATTGGCAAAAGGGAACAGGCAATAAACAACAGGTAATAGTCAATAGGCAAGAGGCAGGAAGAGAAAAATTTCATGGATATTTTTTAATTAATCAGAATGACGGATCTTATCTAATAATTTATTTAAAGTTTTAGCTTCTGCTTCTGAGAGGTTACTAAAAAGGGCATCCATTTCATTTTCATAGTGGTCCATTTTTTCTAGTAATTTTTTTCCTTTGATGCTGATGCTTACATCTACGAGGCGCTTATCGTTTTTGCAAACCGTTTTTTGTGCAAGCTCTTTTAAAACAAGGCGGTCAACAATACGGCTGGTGTCACTCATTTTATCCAGCATGCGCTCACGAATCTGTAAGGTGGAAATAGGTTTGCCGGCCCCCCTTAAAATACGGAGAATATTATATTGCTGACCTGTTATTTCTTCTTTGTCAAAAAAACTTTTCATTTTCTCATTCAACCAGTTATAGGTATAAATAAGATTGATGATGCCTTTTTGAAAATCGTTTCGAAAGGCAGACTGTGTGATATCTTTTTCTAAGCTCAAATAAATTTTTTTACGGCAATGATTAATTATACCTTCTGGTCAATCGGTGTAAATTCATTCATATATATCTTAACCAAAATTATGAAATAACTTATGAGCAGTGGCCCAAAAATAAGCCCGATAAATCCAAAAAGATTTAAGCCAACAATTACACCAATAACCGTTATCATGGGGTGAACATTGCCCATTCTTTTCAACAGCCCTAACCGGGTTATATAATCTACGTTACCGGTTATAATAAAACTATACAGCGTAAGTCCCCAGGCGGTAAAGTTTTGGCCAGAGGCAAAAAGATAAATTACCAATGGAACCCATACTACCATGGTTCCTACTATAGGAAAAAACGCAAAAACCCCTGTTACAAAACCCCACATTCCCCAATCTTCTATACCAAATATCCAGTAACCCAGTGCGGCCGCAGCTCCCTGCACAATACAGATAACAGGTATACCCAATGCGTTTGCCCTGATCATTAGTTTTGTTTCGCTTGCAAGTTTATCTACATTTTTTTGTTCAAACGGAATGATATGATTCAGGTACTTTTCTACATCCCTGCCACTGTATAATAAATAATACAATAAAAAAAACATAATGATAAGGTTAGTAAGTATATTAAGGGTACTGGTAACAAGGGTGGGTATAAAAGCTGAAATTTTTTGAGTAAGGCTGGCGCTGTTTTGATCGGTGAATAATTGTATGCCAGTAGCCTCTTTCACTTCTTTTGACAGAAGCCTGAGGCTTTTCATGATCTGGTCGGGATTTTCCATGATCGCGGTAATCTTAGGAGTAACAAGTGTGATACAAAAATATACAGGTAAAGCAATAATTACCAGGTAACCTAAAATAAACAAGAGAGCAGTCCACCCTTTTTTCCATTTACGTTTAAAGATGAGCTTAAAGTATAAAGAACGGCTAACAATATATAAAGTAATACCACCCAACAAACCCGGTAAAAAATTAGCTAACTGGCCTATGAAAACACAGATCAGGAAAATGATCAGCAGCAGCAGGATAAGCTGCCTTAACCGGTTGTTAAAAGTTATATTCATACAGTAAATTTAAAGGAAATGAAAACTGCTAATCTTTCCACACAGATACGCCCTCGCTGCAATTGGCACAAATATCAATATTTTTCCTGCTTTTAAAAAGATCATTTCTAAACTGTTTATAATTATCGTTATGCCATATTTCTTTAAAGGTTTGATTTTTTAAATTGCCTAACTGGTGTGTTGCATCTTTATCAAAACAGCAGGGTACCACCAGCCCGTCCCAGGTTATTACATTGGCGTGCTGAAGCTTCCAGCAGCGGTTGGCTAATTTATTTTTAGCAGTATAAGAGCCATCTGCATTTTTTTTATAGCGGCTATATTTATCATTGGTTGGTATCAGGTTATTTGGATCAGTTTCAAAATCATATACCTGGGCGGTTTTAAAACGAACTTCATCAACCCCAACATCCTTTGCCAGCCGCTTAATATCTTCAACCTGGTGTTCATTTGGCTTAACCACCAAAAACTGGAAAAAAACAAACGGCGTTTTACTTTTCAATTCCTTTTTCCACTTCATAATGTTTTTTGCGCCTTCCAGTACTTTTTCAAGATTGCCTCCTACACGGTATTGCTGGTAAACATCCTGCGTGGTACCATCAATGGAGATGATCAACCTGTCTAAACCGCTCTCCACAGTTTTTTTTGCAACAGCATCGGTTAAATAATGCGCATTGGTAGATGTAGCTGTGTATATTTTTTTATCGCTGGCGTATCTTACCATTTCTAAAAAATCTGGATTAAGGTAAGGTTCTCCCTGGAAATAAAAAATGAGGTACAATAATTCTTTATGAATATCGTCAATCGTTCTTTTAAAAAAATCGTTTTGTAACATGCCCGTTGGGCGGGTAAACTGGCGTAAACCACTGGGGCACTCGGGGCAGCGGAGATTACAACTGGTGGTAGGTTCAAAAGAAACTGAAACCGGGTAGCCCCATTGCACCGGCCTGTTTAATAAACGGCTGATATAAAAACTGCTTAATACTTTGCTGCCATTTATAAACCGCCTGAGTGTAAGTTTACTGACTAAATTTTTGCTATCGTTCCAATTGAATTGAGGCATGTGCAAAGGTAAGCTGATTGAGCTTATTTGTTGAGGGCAACACCTTTTATGTTTTCTTTTTTAACAAAGCCGGTATATCTTGAATCTAAGGCGTTGTGCCTGTTATCGCCTAATACAAAATAACAGCCAGTGGGAATTTTAAGCGGGCCAAAATTATCAACTGTCCAGCCCCCATTTTTATCATACCATTTAAAACAGCCATTAGAGGTATCAGTTGATATAAAGGGAAGCAATTTAATTTTGGATTGGTATTTCTTTAATAAAGAATTGTCAAATGTTACTATGGCAGTATCTCTTGATAGCATATACATACCCCCCGCAGCTTCACCTGCATTGATATCATCCTGGTCAATTGAATAATATCCGGCACCGGTAATTTTATATTGATTATTGAGATTTAGTTCTTCATCAAAATTTTTATTATTAACAAACAGCACCCCGTTTTTCATTTCCATAATATTGCCCGGTACCCCGCAAAGGCGGTGAATATAATGTGTGCCATTTTTAAACCCAGGAATAAAACCAATATTAATTGAATCTGAATATGCACTGGTGTAAACTATAAAATCAGCCGGGAGCGGGTTTTTAAGATTAGATGAAAATACTTTATCTCCGGGTTTAATATTTGGCTCGTTAGAAGGAGTAGGAATTGAATAATACTGTAGCATACCCGTAATTCGTGCAACAATCCATAAGCCTGTTATTAAAGCGCAGAAGATTGCTGATGCAATAATTATCTTTTTCTTCATCTTTGTTTACATTAAAAAACCAGCACAAATGTACTGGTTAGCATTTATAGATTTAAATGCTTAAAGATTAATTATTTATTGATGAGGGTGAATTTATTTCATCCGTCATACTCCCTTCCGTATTATCAATTTTTATATGAGCCGGTGTAAAAAGAAGTTTGTTGTTCACAAACTTATCGTAATTATGAAAGATCACATTCAGTGTAATAAAATTCATTACATACGATTGGGTTTCAGCAGGCAAATATTTCTTTATATCCCAAAAGCCGGGATTGATTTTACCCGTTTTTTTCATGGCTTCCCAAACATTGCCCACGCCGCAATTGTAGCTGGCAACCATTAACAGGATGTCATCATTTAAATTCTTACTGCGGTCTTTTAAATAACGGGCAGCGGCATAAGTTGATTTATTAAAATTCTTTCTGTCATCTTTAACTAAGGCAGGTTTTGGTACTGATTTTTTAGAGACTTTTTTTATAAAGACCTTATTTTTATCGGCCCGCCCCCGGGGCCCTGTGGGCAGGTTACTTTGCGATGCTTTTTGTTGTGCCACATATTTTAATCCATACTCTTTAGCTACATCATCCATTATTTGCCAGTAACCAACTGCCCCTGCTTTAGAAACTGCATTGGCATTAAAAGCGCTCTCCAGTGCCAGTAAAACTTTCAACTCATGTGGCAAATCATACTTATTTAAAATAGTACTCACCTGTGGAAAATATTTTTTACTCCGGTTATAGGTGCGAATGATATATGCCCTTCTGTTTACTGCAAACTTTTCTATATAAAGCAGCGCCTGTTCTTCATTACCTGTTAATATACCGGGAAAAACAACATTAGCTTCCAGCGTAACAGAACCGGCCATATCTTTTTTAGAAACAGCGGCTATAAGTTGTTTTTTTGAAGTATCAATACAGGGATTAGCCTTAGTGAAACTACTGCACGCCAGAGAAAAAAAAAGTATCCAAATTGATTTGGATACCTTAAAATGCCAATAATTTAGTTTGATCATGTTTTAATTACATTTTCATTTTGTTTGTGGTACGGAAGTAAAATACGGGCATGTGTATAACGGCTTCTTTAATTCCATTATTGTCCTTTCACAAAACTTTAAGAATTTTAGTTTATATGAACCAATGCAGGTACTCAATTTAATATCTATGCGTATTCCTTTTATTTTTTACTATTTAGCAACATGCAAACCACAGCTCAACTGCCTGCTGAAGGGTACAAGAAGGGAAGCGATATTTCTTTTTTTGTAAGAAAACTGCTATGTAATTCATTTATAAAAACTTTATCAGTAATCATAATTGTATTTATTGCAAATTTGTAACTTAACTGCATGTTAAAAGGCGGCACCAAAGCTTTGGCAAAAAAAAGGAAAGGCATTTTCAAATCTATTTTAATACCATTAATACTGCTTGCTGTAATTGCAGTGGCTGTTTATTATATCACCGGTTACCTGCGCCGCCCAAAATTTGTTCGTTATGCAGCTTTTGGTATTTCTTTGCCAGTAAATTATCCCATACATGGTATTGATGTAAGCCGCTACCAGCATAATATTGACTGGAAAGCCGTGCAGGCCATGCAGGACCAGGAAGTAAAGATCGGCTTTGCCTTTATTAAAGCAACCGAAGGCCTGGGACGGGTGGATAATGGTTTTCGCCAAAACTGGTTTAATGCAAAAAAGGCTTTAATACCAATAGGGGCGTATCATTTTTTTGTAAGCAGCAAAAGCGGAAAAGCACAGGCTGAAAATTTTATAGAAACAGTGAATCTTTCAAAAGGCGATCTGCCGCCAGTGCTGGATATTGAATCTGCAAACGGGGCATCAGTTACCGATATTCAGCAAAGAGCAAAAGACTGGTTGCAGATGATCGAAAAGCATTATAAAGTAAAACCCATCATCTATACCAATATTGATTTTTACGAAAATTTTTTAGTTGGAAAATTTGATGACTATCCATTATGGGTTGCACATTATTATGTAAAAGACAAACCACGTATTGAACGCAAATGGACCATCTGGCAGCACAATGAAAAAGGTAGGGTTAATGGTATTGATGCTTTTGTTGACTTTAATGTATTTAACGGGGATAGTACAGCTTTTAAAAATCTTCTTATAAAAAAATAAGGCACCATCTATTTGCATTAATTTTATAAAACCCGGTAACCTCACTTTAAGGGGATGGGCTTTTATGGGAATGGAAGATGAAACAAGGGAATTCCTGGTAAGGATATTAAATACAGTTGCCATTGTATTGTTATGGATGATGGCCAATGTATTTATTGGGATATATAAAGGATTTGCTTTTTTTGAGGATAAGCCTGGCTGGACAAATTATTTGTATTATGCATTCCTGGTAACCAGTTTTGTTTTCCTGGTCATAAAACTTAAACGTAAGTGGAAACTATGAAAAGCATTAATGGTAAATGGCCATTGGCTTTCTTTAACTACTGTGGTCTGCCACTATCACCCACTTGTTTTTTATTTTCTTAAACAGTAAAGTAAAATGGCCGCCAACATCACCAATGCTCCGGGTTAAATGCCATTTGCCCACTACAAAAAAATACATCACCGATAATCTTTTTACTTCCAGGATATCAAATGTAAGCTTGCCCATTGCTGCTGTATCTGGGTAGCCTTTTTTATAATTATTTAAAGTATTCTGCCAGCCGTATGTAACACCGCTTTTGCCAATAAACATCAGCGAATCGCTTTGCCAGTAGGTGTCCATAAATTTTTCTTTGTCCCCGTTGTTCCAGGCCAGTCGCTGTTCTTCAAGCAGGCTGCGTATGGTTTTCTCATCATTTTTTTGTGCAGATGCAGAAACAAAAAACATTATTGCAATTATGAAAGATGAAAGATTTTTCCGCATTTTATTAAGTTTAAACAATAAATATAAATGATCTGCAAACAATTAACTAATAACGATTAACCGATTAACGTTTAGTGCTTATGATGCGGTGATGCACACTTACTGCGGTGGCAAAGCCGGTAATTGTAAAAATGTGCGCTGATGATAAGTGCAACAGCAATAACCAGGAAGGGAATTTCGTATGTAACAAAAATCTGTTTTAATACCAGGAAGATAAATCCAAAACTGAAAATTAAAACAGGGCTAAGCGACCTGTGATGTTTTATATACCCATGAAACAGGGAGTAAGAGCCTACAAAAAAAGCCAAAGCAATCATACTCCACTCAAAAAATAAATTGTGAATAATGTTGATGCCGAAAACCGGAAGGGAGCTTAGCACGATGGGTAATAAAGCACAATGAATAGCACAGGCTATAGAGGTAGCAATTCCAAGGGCATCCCAGTTTAATTTAATATTCATATCCAGATTGAGCACGAAGGTAAGATATTTGCAATAATGTTGCAAATGTTATCAGCTTAACTTCTTCCTCCAGGTTTTATATTAACACTACATGTATAAAAAATCTAAAATCGACAATCTAAAATCATCAATCTAAAACCGGCAATCGTAAATCTAAAATTGGCAAAGGGTTGTAAATTTGTAAAAATTGATATGGTATGCGTAAGCGGATTTTAATTTATGTGGGATTTTTTGTGGTGTTACTTGGAGTGTTTTACTTGTTGTTATTTAACGATTATGATTTTTCAAAATCGAACCTGGTGGTAAGGAAAGACAATGTTGAAAATTTTTCATTTGTAAACCAGGACGGTAAAAATATTACGCAGCGGGAAGTGGAGGGTAAAGTATATGTGGCTGAATATTTTTTTACCACCTGCAAAGGCATTTGCCCGCTCATGAATGCTAATATGCGCAGGGTTTTTGAGGCTTATAAAGATGAACCGGGGTTTATGATCTTGTCGCATACCTGTATGCCCGAAACTGATTCTGTTCCGTTGTTAAAAGCCTATGAAGCAAAAATGATCAATGGAAAACTTGAAAAAAATCCTGATGGATCTTATAAAATTGAATACGACACTACTGCCAACAAACAACGAACAACGAACAACCCCAACTGGAACTTCGTTACAGGAGATAAAGCACTTCTTTACAAAATGGCAAGGCAGGATTATGGAATTGATAATGGTAAACCCGATACCACACAATTAATAAAGGACCAGTTTATACATACCCAGTTTTTTGCTTTGGTAGATAAGCAGGGAAGGGTAAGAGGAATGGTGTACGATGGATTAAATAATAATGAGATTGAAAAATTAATTACTGATATTAAAGGATTGCTAAAGGAAAAAGTAACAACCAAAAGATTTATGAACGGCTTTAGCAATACGCCTAACTAATGGAGGTGAGACGTGAATCGTGAAACGTGAGTATGGAGTCAGCTAAATAAAGAAGCCTGCATTTTTTTCACGATTCACGTCTCACGATTCACGTCTCACGACTCACGATTCACCACTCACGATTCACTAACTTTACAATTAGAATGGAAACTATACTCGACATATTAAAAAGGAACCAGCTCAGCGTAACTGACGGCCGTAAAAAAATTCTGGAACTGTTTTTAAACAGCCCCGGTGCACTGGCACATGCAGATATTGAGAAAAACATCGATGCATCTTTTGACAGGGTAACTGTTTATAGAACCTTACAAACATTTGTTGAAAAAGGCATCATTCATAATATCCCCACAACCGATAACGCCATCTTGTATGCTTTGTGTAAAGACAATTGCGAAGCAGGCCACCATCATGATAATCATGTACATTTTATATGTGACATGTGTGATAAAACAATTTGCCTTGATAATGTCTCCATCCCTGAAGTAAAACTGCCCAGGGGGTTTAAGCAAAATCAAATTGATCTGGTGATAAGCGGGGTTTGTGATGGGTGTAAGTAACTATAGCGTTGAGTCAATGATTCAACCATTCCATCCTCGTCAGAAACGAGGACGAGTAAATCAGCTATTCATCTCTCCTTTCACAAACTCCATCAACACTTTTATTCTCCCCGGGCTAAAATCAAATTTTAATCCTGCGGTTTCAAAAAGTTGTGGTAATGTTTTGGTGGCTCCCAATGCAAGGGCATTGCAATAATTATCCATGGCCAATTGTTTATTGTTTTTATACTGCATCCACATACCTATGGCACCCAATTGCGCAATGCCATATTCAATATAATAAAACGGCACTTCAAATAAATGTAACTGGCGTTGCCAGCCATTGCTGCGGTAGGCTTCCAGTCCGCCGTAATCAATTACATCATCCTGGAACTCTTTTAAAATTTTATTCCAGGTGGCAGTACGTTCCTCATGTGTATGTACAGGATGCTCATAAATCCAGTGTTGGAATTTATCTACGATTGCGATCCATGGGAAAATGGTGATCACTCTTTCTAACTGGTGTTCTTTTGCTCTTTTTAAATCTTCCTTATCGGTAAAGAAAGTTTCCCACTCATCCATGCTCATCAGCTCCATGGCCATACTGGCCACTTCTGCAATTTCCATGGGGTATTCTTTAAAGCCATTAAGCTCTAAAGGGTGTGCCAAAAAAGAATGAATGGCATGGCCGCCTTCGTGCAGCATGGTGGTTACATCATGCATTTGGCCGGCTGCGTTCATAAAAATAAATGGAGCACCGCTTTCTGCCAGCGGACAGTTGTATCCGCCCGGAGCCTTGCCTTTCCTGCTTTCCAGGTCAAGGTGATTAAGCTCCTGCATTTTTTTAAGACATTGGCCAAAGAAAGGGCGCAACTTGCTAAAGCATTCAATAGATTTGTTAACCAGCTCTTCACTGGTTTTAAAAGGCTGAAGAGGTTTTATACCTTCCGGTTCTGCATCAATATCCCAGGGGCGTAAAGTATCCAATCCCAATTTTTCTTTTTTCTTTTGGTAGATGATATTTACCAGCGGCAGCACATGTTGTTTTACAGCATCGTGAAATTTAAAGCAGTCTTCCTTGGTATAGTCAAAGCGGCCCAGTTCTTTAAAACGGTAATCACGGTAATTGGTAAAGCCGGCATTGATAGCTTCACGGTTTCTTTTTTCAATAAGATTATCATATAAAGAATCCAGCGTTTCTTTATCAACCAATCTCCTTTCATTTATTTTCCGGTACACTTCTTCTCTTAATGACCTGTCGGGGTTTTCTAAAAACTTAGCCGCCTGTTGTAAAGTATATTCTTTGTCATGTACTGTTACAGTCATCTTACCAGAAATAACGCCATACTGTTGCTGCATTACAGAAAGTTCAGCCTGTATGGGAATATTTTCTTCCCTGAATAATTCAATGCTTTTGCGCATACTGCGCAGGTAAGTAAAATATTTTTCTTCATCCAGTTCTTTGGCCAGCGGATGGTTAACTAATTTCTTGTTCAATGCATCTGCATACGGTTGAATCTTTGGCTGAATTTCCATACAGAAAAAATTAAATGCTTCTTCCAGTGTTTTGTTTTCTGTATCACAAGTCATTTTTATCTGCCGCCAGCAAGCATCTTCATTAATCAATGCCTCCAGCTCACTCTGGTCTTTTAACCATTTTTCCAAACTCTCTTTGGTATCAATATTTCTTTCCAGCAAATCTTTAAAGTATGGTTCAAGGCTTTGCCAGTCAGTAACTGCAAAGTCTTTAGGAACAAATTGACGGGGGAGTTTTTTTATATCTGCTGAATACATAATCGGGAGTTGTGAGACGTGAGTCTTGAATCGTGAAATTTAAAATCCTGCCAATGTTATTTACCTGGCAGGATTTTAAACAATTTAGCTGTTGCCTTATTCCCCCTTTAGGGGGTTAGGGGGTTCCCTATGCCATCTTCCTCGGCGTATTTATTTTCCTGGCGGGCGCATTATTAACAGCACTTGTTTTATTAGCTGCAGATGGCTTTGCTTTTGTAATTTCATGCGTTGCAGTATCGCCCAGTTCAGATAATTTTATCTCCACATTATTAGCCGTTAACACCCCAAACCATTTGATCATCTTTTTCATATCGCTGGCATACACACGGCCAAAATCCATATCAGGATAAACAGTTTCAAAATATTTTTTAACTGCTGCAGCGTCATTATCCGCAGGCATTTTTTCTGTGCTGGCTGCCATGGCAGTAAATACATCTGCCAGGTTTACATTATCGGTTTTTGTAAAAACTTCAATACTTTCCAGGTGCGAAAAATTATGAACCCTTGTACTTACAAATTTTGTGCTTTTGTCTTCCAGCGATTTTACCACCCCGCCATCTGCTTTTGAAGATAATAATTCAAAGAGCCCCGACAGGCCCGTTACAGATACTAATTTGCTATATTCCATAATACAATATTTAATTTTTAGGGCTGCAAGTTAATTCTAAAAAGGCAATTTATCTATTTGGAAAAACGCAGCTGTAAATTTTTGCTACGCTTGCCGTTTATACTTTAAATATGCCACACTTACCCAAAAAGACTGTTTTTGATAAAAAAAGCTGCTTTAAGCAACTGTTTTTTGCCAGCCCGTCGTCTAATTAAATGTACAAATCAAAAAATTTATGAGTTTAAGATCAGTTTTATTAGTGCTGTTTTTTAGCCTGGGCGCATTAATTGCCAAAAGTCAGAACATTTCACTTAAAGGTAAATTAACCGATAAGGATGACAAATCGCCACTTACCGGTGCTACGGTAAAGCTCGTTTCTCAAAGAGATTCTACACAAATAAAGCAGGTAACTACAGATAAAACAGGCAATTTTGCGTTTAATAACCTTAATGCCAGCGGGTATAAAATTTATATCAGCTTTAGCGGGTACGAAAAAATTGAACAACGCATTAACCTGCAGGCAAGTAATAAAGAACCTATTCCTTTTAATTTAGGCAAAATAACTACAAACCTTGGCGATGTAACAGTAGTTGCCAAGGCTGCACCTGCAAAGCAAAAAGGCGATACTACCGAATTTAGCGCCAGCCAGTTTAAAGTAAACCCCGATGCAACAGCCGAGGACATGATAAAAAAATTGCCTGGTATTACTGTTGCCAGGGATGGTACTGTAACCGCCATGGGCGAGCAGGTAAGAAAAGTAACGGTTGATGGCAAAGAATTTTTTGGCGACGATGCCACAGCAGCACTTAAAAATTTACCAGCTTCAGTAATTGATAAGATTCAGGTTTTTGATAAACTGAGCGACCAGGCCCAGCTTACGGGTTTTGATGACGGCAACTCACAAAAAACAGTAAATATTGTAACCAAATCGGGTATTAAAAACGGGCAGTTTGGAAGAATTTATGCCGGCGTAGGAACAGACAGCCGCTATAGTGCCGGAGGTAATGTTAGTTTTTTTAAGGGCGACAGGCGCATTTCCCTGGTAGGCAATTTCAATAATATTAACCTGCAGAATTTCGCCTCGCAGGACCTGTTGGGTGTAACCAGCAGCAGCGGAGGCGGTGGCGGCGGACGCGGTGGCGGTGGCGGCAGGGGCGGACAGGGCCAGGGCGGAGGTGCCGATAATTTTAATGTGGGCCAGGCGAGTGGTATTAGTAAAACAAATGCTGCCGGTATTAACTTTAGTAATGTGTATGCAAAAAAATTAACGCTAACCGGCAGTTACTTTTTTAACAACAGCCATAATAATAATGAGAGCCTGGTTAATACAGAAACATTTCTTAATCCTAAAAACCAGTTTAGCGTACAAAAAAGTAATTCGGTTACTGATAATACCAATCACCGGCTTAACTTAAGATTAGAGTACAAAATAGATTCTGCCAATTCATTTTTTATCATACCCAGCATCAGTTTTCAAAAAAACAAATCAAAATCTTTCTCTTCATTAAATACTTATGCAGGCATAGCAGATTCTGTGAATAATTCATTATCCAATTCTTCATCAGACAGAAACGGTTATAACATACGTAACAATATATTCTTTCGACATGCTTTTCCTAAAAGAGGACGTACGCTGTCTTTTGGTTTAAATACAACATTTACAAAAAATGATGGGGAGTCTATCGTTGATGCCAAATACCGCTATTACGACAGCCTTGGTGTATTCACAAAAGATTCGGCACAAAACAGGCTGAGCGATAACAATACCAATGGCCATACCATTGGTGGTAATGTTGCTTATACAGAACCTGTTGGTAAAAAAGGGCAATTACAATTCGATTACAACCTCTCGGTACAAAAAAACAAAGCAGACCAGCAAAGTTTTGCTTACGACGGACAAAAATATACTATGTTTGATACCATACTTTCAAATCGGTTTGATAATACCATTACTACCAATAATGCCGGAATAAATTACCGCCTGGGCCAAAGCCGGGATGAACAACTTTCTTTTGGAGTAAACTTTCAACATACTAAATTAGAAAGCCAGCGGATTTTTCCTACTGCAACAGCCGTTAATCAGTCATTTGCCAACATTTTGCCCAATTTAATATGGCGTAAAAAACTTTCAGCAAATGTTAATGTTCGTGTGTTTTACAGGGCATCAACCAATTTCCCATCTATAAGCCAGTTGCAGGATGTGGTAAACCTGAGCAATCCTTTGTATGTAAGCAGTGGCAATCCCGCTTTAAAACAATCGTATACACATTTTCTCTCTGGCCGCTATTCTTACACCAACTCAAAAACAAGTAAAAGCTTTTTTGCCAATTTATTTTTGCAAACAGCCAGCAATTATATTTCAAATGCAACTTACATAGCTAATAGAGACACGGTTATACAACAAAATATAGTATTGAAGAGAGGATCGCAACTGACCAAACCGGTAAACCTGAATGGTTATAAAAGTTTACGTACGTTCTTTACTTACAGTATGCCGCTTAAATTTATTAAAACAACCTTAAATTTAAGCAGCGGTTTTAGTTATTCTAAATTGCCGGGAATGGTAAATTACCAAAAGACTTTTACAAACAGTTATGCTTATAATGGCGGTGTGGTACTGGCAAGTAATATAAGTGAATATATAGACTATAATTTATCATACAATGCTAATTTCACTAACTCTAAAACCAATACAACAAAAAGCACAACCTCCCAATCTGTTAATCAAACTATTGGTGCACAGGTTAACCTGTTAAGCAAAAAAGGCTGGTTTGTGCAAAACGATATTTCAGGAAATACATACAGCGGTTTATCGGGTGGCCTTAATCAAAGCTTTTGGTTGTGGAATGCGGCAATAGGCAAAAAATTCTTAAAGAATAAGGCAGGAGAATTGAAATTATCTGTATTTGATTTGCTGAAACAAAATCAAAGTATTACAAGAACAATAGCCGATACATATATACAAGATGTACAAACACAGGTATTACAACAATATTTTATGCTGACATTTACCTATAGCCTTAAAAACTTTGGCGTGGCAAAAGCAACAACTAATAATAACAGGAATTTTGAAGGTAACAGGCCCGGTGGTGGTGGCTTTGTTCCCGGCTTTTAGTAATTTTAATCCGGACCATCACATAAAGAAAACGCTTTGAACCAACCGGAATTAATTGTGCAACTGCAACAGGGAGATGAGCCGGCTTTTAAAAAGCTGGTTGATGAATGGCAGGATATGGTTTTTAATACGGCAATAAGTATTGTGCAAAATGAAGATGATGCCGATGATATAACACAGGAAGTTTTTATACAGGTGTACCAGTCGGTAAGTTCTTTTAAAGGAGAGTCAAAATTTTCAACCTGGCTTTACCGCATCGCAGTAAGTAAAGCGCTTGATCATGAAAAGAAAAAGAATCGTAAAAAGCGCTTTGGTTTTATGCAGCGTTTTTCTGGCGGCGCCGGTGAAGAAGCATTGCACCCGGTAGAGTTTGATCACCCCGGCGTAAAAATGGAAAAAAAAGAAAGAGCAAGGGAGTTATTTGAAGCATTAAAAAAAATACCCGATAAACAACGCATTGCTTTTACCCTGCACAAACTTGAAGGACAGCGCCACGACGAGGTTGCTGAAATTATGAATACCACAGTATATGCTGTGGAAGCATTAATGAGCCGGGCAAAAATTAGTTTGAGAAAAGAACTGGAAAAAAAATACGGATCATCTCCCCGTAAGTTTTCTGGAGAAAAATAAAACAGGTTATGAATAACAAGGAACAAATAAATAAACTCATTGAAGACACACTTAACAGTGTGGATGATATAAGGCGTGCAGAGCCAAAACCTTTTTTGCTTACACGTATACATGCCCGGATGAGCAGGCGGGCCGAAACAGCCTGGGAAAAAGCAGGCTGGTTTATAGGCAGGCCGGCAGTGGCTTTTACAGGCCTGTGCATGATATTATTGATCAATACGATGGTGATCATATTTAACAAACAATCCAATAATACTCCTGCAACGGAGCAGGTTGCACAAACCGGGGCCGATGAGTTTTCTTACACGGTTGCCACTATTTATGATAATGAAAATCCTCAACCATAATGATAAACAAACAAAACAGGAGCAAGGTCTTTCTTACCATCATCGGTATTTTATTGGTTGCCAATATTGCCATGGTATCTTTTTTCTTACTAAAAAAAGATTCTAATAAACGTGAAAAGCGCCCGGACAGAAAAGCCATTATTGCTAATTTTTTAAAAACTGAAATTGGTTTTGATACCGTACAGTTGCAACAATATGATACTTTAAGTACCAGGCACAGGGAGAGCATGAAAAAAATGTTTGATAGTTTACGCATAACAAAAGACAACCAGGTTAAAGAATTAGCTTCAGCAAATTTCAGCGATTCGGCAATGAAC
>JANNYY010000514.1:0-3639 GCA_031410355.1 Chitinophagaceae bacterium
TTGTCAATGCTTTCCAGCGTGCCGCTTTTATAACCGTATATAGCAGCATTGCTGATGATATCCCACATACTCAGGTTATTTTCATTAGCATACAAAACAGCTTTATCAACCGTTGTTTTACCAATGCCCCGTGCCGGAAAATTGATGATGCGTTTTAATGCTTCTTCATCCCTGGGGTTTACAACAAGGCGCAGGTAAGCAATAAAATCTTTTACTTCTTTACGCTGGTAAAAACTCATGCCGCCATAAATGCGGTAGGAAATACCCATGCGGCGCAGGGCTTCTTCAAAACTGCGGCTCTGTGCATTGGTGCGGTACAGTATGGCAAAATCTTTATTGTAATAATGATTGCGGAGTTTTTGCTCCTGTATGGTATCGGCAACCATTTTGCCTTCGTCATTATCCGTCATGGTACGCACTAAAGAAATTTTTTCTCCCTCCGCGTTAATGGTGAATAATTTTTTTTCTATCTGGTTTTTATTGTTGGCTATAATTTCGTTGGCAACGTGTAAAATATTTTGTGTGCTGCGGTAATTCTGTTCCAGCTTTACCACTTTTACTTCGTCGTAATCTTTTTGAAACTGCAAAATGTTTTCGATGGTTGCCCCACGAAAACTGTAAATACTTTGTGCATCATCGCCTACCACACAAACATTTTCATGCATGGCTCCCAGCAGTTTTATAATTTCATATTGAGCAGTATTGGTATCCTGGTACTCATCAATCATAATGTATTTAAACTTGCGCTGGTACTTGCTCAATGATTCGGGAAAGTTTTTTAAGAGCAGGTACATTTTAAATAACAGGTCATCAAAATCCATAGCGCCGTTTTTAAAACAACGCTTTACGTAGGCATCATAAATTAATCCAATTGCAGGGCGGTTACTCCTGGCGTCTTCCTGTTGCAAAGCCCAGTCGTTCATATATTCTGCAGGCCCTATCAACGAGTTTTTTGCAGAAGAAATTCTATTATAAACCACATTGGGTTTGTAATGTTTATCATCAAGCGCCAGTTCGTTAATGACTGTTTTAACAACCGATTTTGCATCATCGGTATCATAAATGGTAAAGTTTGACGGGTAGCCAAGCTTTGTCGCTTCGGCCCGCAATATCCGGGCAAACACACTGTGAAAAGTGCCAATGTATAAATTCCTGGCTTCGGTGTTGCCTAAAATTCTTTCCACCCTTTCTTTCATTTCGGCTGCTGCCTTATTGGTAAAAGTGAGTGCGAGTATATTAAAGCTGTCGATATTATGCGCCGCCATTAAGTGCGTAATACGTGTGGTAAGCACTTTTGTTTTGCCACTGCCTGCGCCGGCAATGATCATGATGGGCCCGTTCACATGCATTACTGCCTCCCGCTGCGGTTCATTCAGTTCATCTAAATACTTCATTTGGCGAAGGTACGGAAGGCGGCTTATAGAATTTGTATCGCTTTATATATGGCGGAAAATTTAGTATAGAAAAAACACTATAGGAAATCAAATAAACTAACTACAAACACGTTTGTTTATTTAACGAATCTTTATACTTTATAAATATCCATATCCAAACCGTTTAAAAACACACCTATGAATCACCAAACCAGCATGCCTGATGAAAAACTTATCCAGTTTTATCTAAACGGCGATCCAAATGCGATGGCTACCCTAGTTGAATTATACAAAGACAGGGTTTACCGCTCCATTTATAATATAGTGCAGGACAGGCATGTTGCCGAGGAAATTTTCCAGGAAGTTTTTATCTGCCTTATTAATAACATGATTGCAGGAAATATTGCTGAAGACGGTAATTTTTTACAGTGGGCCACCCGTATTGCACAAAATCTTTGTATTGAATACACACGCAAATCCAAACAGGCAATTGGGGTTAATGCCCCTGCTGCCGAATCAATAAATTTTTCGGTACCGGCAACATTACCCAATACAAACTATCACGAAAGTCATGGTAAAATTAAAAGCATGATTGATCTGCTACCCGATGAACAGCGGGAAGTAATGCTGCTGAATCATTATGGCGGATTAGGGTTTAATGAAATTGCAGGTGTAATGAAATGTAGCCTGAATAAGGCTTTGGACAGTATGAAGTTTGGATTGAATAACCTCCGTAAAATGATGCTGGAAAAAGAAATTGTATTGAGTTAACCGCATCCATCAACAATAATTAGAAAATTAACTACAAGGGATTTAACTACGCAGCTACGTTTTTTGATATGTTCTTAATTGATATTTGCAATAGCATTTATCCAATCAAATTATCCAAAAACAAAGCACTATTTATGAAAAATCTTCTACCCCTAACAGACCAGCAACTAATAATATTATATAATGATGGTGATGCATGCGCCATGGAAATATTAGTTAACCGGCATAAAGAAAGGATTTTTACTTCAATTTATTTATTGGTAAAAGACAAGTACCTGGCCGAAGATATTTTCCAGGACCTGTTCATTAAAATAATTGAAACCCTTAGAGCAGGTAAATACAAAGAAGAGAACAAATTTGCACAGTGGGCAATGCGTATTGGCCATAATCTTTGTGTAGATCATTTTAGAAAAATTAAAAGTAAGCCGGTTATCAGAACCAGCGAAGGCACTGATATTTTTGACGCTTTAAATTTTGAAGAACCGAATATCGAAGACAAAATAATGAAAACGCAAAGCAGCGAGAGAATTATGAAACTGGTTTGCCAGCTTCCGGAAGAGCAACGTGAGATAATTATTTTGCGGCATTTTGCCGATCTGAAATTCAGAGAAATATCAAATGTTCTTGGATGTAGCGTAAATACAGCTTTGGGCCGCATGCGTTACGCCCTGCTAAACCTGCGCAAATTAATCGAAGAAAAACAAATAGCCCTGTAAGCAGCAGAATCTTACCTCTAAATACCTGGTTAATCCCTAACAGTGAAAAGCCTTCCTTATGGAGGGCTTTCGGTTTAATTAAATAATTTATCAGGAAAAAATATTTGCTTTTATTTTCAAAACATAATGAGTATATTTAATATCATAAAAACATACCATTATGCCATTTTTCGATTTTCATTGCCACCCGGGGTTAAAACCTCAATTTTCTGATCCGGAAAAAAAACTTACTCCTTGGGATTTCATTGATGCCAAGCTTTCCATCTCAAGGGATATTAAATTACGGATCAATAAACTGTTTAATGAAGTACTCAACTCACAATCAAACCTTACGCAGTTAATTGAGGCCGATGTAAAACTTATTGGATTGATATTGCATGCACCGGAGCAAAAGATCGGGCAGGTGCTTGGCGAAAAAGGTATCGTTAATAAAGGAAGCGTAAATCTTATAAATAATAAGCAACTGGCTTACCTGGCTACCGGTAAACATAGTTACGATTTAATTAAAGAAGAACTTAACTGGTTAAAAATATCAAATTCGCCCGTAGCCGGTAACAAGCTTAAAATTATAAACAAAGCATCGGACTTTGATGAAAATGCTGCCAACACTGTATTTGGAGCTGTTATAGTTGAGGGGCTTCATTGTTTTTTTGATGATCCTGATGATACTAATAATGCTAAAGAAATTTACCTGAAAAATTTTCATGAGTTTACCGATGCAAATACGGTGCTGTCTATTAATTTATGCCACATGCAGCAAAATCAATTTTGCAATCATG
>JANNYY010000515.1:0-2654 GCA_031410355.1 Chitinophagaceae bacterium
TGTACTCAGGTTTTCAAATAATGGCGGCTTGGCATGAATGGGGCGGCCACCTTCTTTGCTAACCTGTGGTAAACCATCAATAGCATCGCCGGTAACATTAAATAAACGGCCTTTAATTGCATCACCAACGGGCATTGCAATAGGTTTGCCGGTATCGGTTACAACGGTTCCACGTACCAAACCCTCTGTTCCGTCCATCGCAATGGTACGTACACTGTCTTCGCCAAGGTGTTGTTGCACTTCAAGCACCAAAGTATCGCCGTTCTCACGTTTTAACTCTAATGCATTTAATATTTCAGGAAGTTTGCTGTCGCTGTCAAACTGAACGTCGACCACAGCGCCGATGATTGATTTTATTTTACCGGTATTAGCCATATAAAAGAGGTTTATTTTTCGAGCGGCAAAGGTAAGGGTTGAGGGTTGGAATTAAAAATTTGAGCAGATTTTTTTTGCCTGCCCCGATTCTTTCGGGGGGGACAAACTTTTGAGCCCTGATTTGGCGGCGGTGGCGACGCTCCGTTCAACGGAGGATTGCTATTGAGCTTTTATCAAAGCGTAGATCTATTACAAAATAATGCTTTATAAATAAGCATTTAAACAGCAAAGGAGCTAAAACACCCCCGATTACCGGCCTCATAAAAGGTATGCGACTATATGCACATTCATATTTTCACCGCAGAGAAAAGGAGAAAAAGAGTTTTCGCAGTCAATCTCTGCGAAAGCTCTGCAACTTTGCTTCTCAGCGTTGAAATCAAAGCATTTTAAACAGCAATGCCGCCAAAATGCCCCCAATTACCGGCCCAACAACCGGAATCCAGCTATAACCCCAGTCACTGTCTCTTTTATTTTTTATGGGTAAGATAAAATGCATGATCCTTGGGCCCAGGTCACGAACAGGATTTATGGCGTAGCCGGTTGGCCCTCCAAGGCTTAAGCCAATTCCTAAAACCAGCAAAGCAACAGGCAAAGCGTCTAAGGAACCTAACTTTACATCGCCGCCTGCAATAAAGAAAACACTGAATACAAAGGCAAATGTGCCGATAATTTCTGTTGCTAAATTATGAGGAACATTCCGGATAGCCGGGCTATTGCAAAAAACGGCCAGTTTGATACCGGCATCTGAAGTTTCATCAAAATGTTGTTTGTAAGCTGCCCAAACCAAAAAAGCGCCGATAAAAGCTCCAGCAAACTGGCCTGCAATATATACCGGAACAAGCGCCCAGTTTAATTTTCCGGCAACTGCAAAGGCCAGGGTTACAGCAGGGTTTAAATGAGCGCCACTATGTGCCGCAGAAACATATACACCTACAAAAACAGCAATGGCCCATCCAAATGTGATAACGATCCATCCGCTGTTATGGCCTTTTGTTTTATTTAATAATACGTTGGCAACTACGCCATCGCCAAATAATATTAATAAGGCGGTGCCAATAAGTTCAAAAAGGAAATTATTCATAAGCAATTAGTTGATAAATCAAATTACACGAATTAAGCGAATTACGAACATACATTTTCAATTCGTGTAATTAGTGTAATTCGCCTAATTAGTGTTGCAAAAAATTTATTTATCCTCCGCCCAGGCTATCGCAGATTTTATAGCACGCTGCCAACCTTTTTTCAATGCAACCTGTTCTGCTTCGGGCATTTTTGATTCAAAACCCGCATCCACCTGCCATTGACCCTGTATCTCCTCAATGCTTTTCCAGTAACCAACGGCAAGCCCGGCAAGATAAGCTGCTCCCAATGCAGTAGTTTCTGTTATTACCGGGCGAACAACTTTTGTATTTAAAATATCTGCCTGGAACTGCATCAAAAAATTATTGGCTGTAGCGCCCCCATCTACTCTTAATTCTTTAATAGAGATTCCTGAGTCGGCTTCCATGGCTTTTAAAACATCCATGGTTTGATAGGCAATACTTTCAACCGAAGCCCTGGCAATATGTGCAGCAGTTGTACCTCTTGTAATGCCCACCATGGTTCCTTTTGCATATTGGTTCCAATGTGGTGCACCCAGGCCGGCAAATGCAGGAACCACATATACTCCATCGGCAGTATCAACAGATGAAGCAAGTGTCTCAACATCTTTAGAATTTTTAATTATACCCAAACCATCCCTTAACCATTGCACCACAGCTCCGGCAATAAAAACGCTTCCTTCCAAAGCATATTGGGTAATGCCATTTACTTTCCAGGCAACAGTTGTCAATAAATTATTGTTAGAGATAACTGGTTGTTCCCCGGTGTTCATCAGCATAAAACAACCGGTGCCATAAGTATTTTTTACCATGCCCGGCTGTGTACACATTTGGCCAAATAAGGCCGACTGCTGGTCGCCTGCAATACCAGCAATGGGAATATTATGCGATGTTAAAATATTTTGTGTGGTGCCATATACTTCGCTGCTGCTGTGTATTTGGGGTAGCATGTTACCGGGTATATCAAATATTTTTTCAAGCTCACCATCCCATTGCAGCGTATGTATATTACACAGCATGGTACGTGATGCATTGGATACATCAGTAACATGAATTTGTCCCTTGGTTAAATTCCAAACGAGCCAGGTATCAATGGTACCAAAACATAATTCTCCTTTTTCTGCTCTTGCCCTGGCACCTTCCACATTATCTAAAATCCATTTTATTTTACTGGCCGAA
>JANNYY010000516.1:0-5954 GCA_031410355.1 Chitinophagaceae bacterium
AGCAATAAACATACGGCACAGGTCATCTATGTGTATCCAGCTTACAGTTTGTTTTCCATGGCCTAAAATAGTGGCAGCACCAAACCTAACGGGTTTTTTAAATTCGGCCAGTGCGCCTCCATCATTGCTGAGCACTATCCCGATCCGCAGTTTTACCAACCGCTTACCAAGGCTGGTAACAGGCTCAATACTTTCTTCCCACAGTTTACAGGTTTGCCCTAAAAAACTATCAGCAGCTTCGTCTGTTTCAACAAATGATTTTACCGGCACTGTATCTGCACCATACCAGCCAATGGCACTTGCACTAACAATGGCCTGCACTTTATTCGGTCCGGCATTATCTTTTAATGCTTCAAAAATTAACCCGCTGCTTTTCGTACGGCTTTCAACAATTTCTTTTTTATAAGCTTCCGTCCATCTTTTTTCAACCACGCCTGCCCCGGCCAGGTGTATAATATAATCTGCGGCTAGTAACGCCGTCATATCAATTTCCTGGTTTTTTACATCCCACCGGGCATAACTTAAATTTGCAACAGCCTCTTTGCCGCTTACACTCCTGCTTAAAATAATTACCTGGTATCCCTTTGCCAGTAAAGCATTGGTGAGGGCATTGCCAACCAGCCCTGTGCCACCTGTTATTAAAACTGTTTTCATGGTATAAAAAGTTAAATTCTGTTATGTAAAAACAAAAAAACCTTCATCTTGTTTAGTGTAATGTACAGTCATTGGCATTTAAATTGTAATTTTAATATTAAAGTTTTATTTGCATGAACCGAATTTATCCTTTCCTCCTGGCCTTACTTTTTATAGCACCATTATCTCTTTTTGCACAAACCGTAAATATTTCTGATTTTGACCGGGAAGACAACCGTGATATGAATTTTGAAATAATCGGGAAAATGAACAACAATATCCTGGTATATAAAAACATCCGCTCAAAACATAAGATAAATATTTTTGATAAGGATATGAATACGCTGGAAACCGTGCGGCTCGATTTTATACCCGATCGCACTTTCAATATAGATTTTATTACCTACCCTGATTATTTTTACATGATCTATCAATACCAGAAAGGAAGTATTTTGTATTGTATGGGTGTAAAAATGGATGCCAAAGCTCAAAAAATAAGCGAACCTGTTGAACTTGATACTACCCGTATCCCTGTAATGAGCGACAATAAAATTTACAGTACTATTTACAGTGAAGACCGCCGGAAGATCATGATTTTTAAAATACAAACCAGGTACCAGAAATTTAACATGCAAACCCTGCTTTTTGATAACAATATGAAACTGATCAATAAAAACAGGCATGTAATTGATTACAATGAGCGTAAAGAGAGTTACGATAACTTTTTAGTTGCCAATGACGGCAGTTTTGTTTTTACTTATGCCAAACAATCCGGTTACAGGGATAACAGCAATACCCTGGGCCTGGTTATAAAATCGCCGCTTCAAAATTCATTTACTTACCAGGATATTGATTTAAATGAAAAATATATTGATGAAGTAAAGCTTAAAATTGATAACCGCAACAACCGCTACCTTATCAATACTTTTTATTACAAAAAAAACCGTGGCAGTATTGAAGGGCTGTTTACTTATATATGGGATAATGCCAGCCAAAAAACATACACATCTAAATTTACCGAGTTATACGACTCCCTGCGTGCCGAAGCAAAGAGCAGCGGCATGTTACGTTTTGCTTTAGATGAATTTTTTATAAAGCAAATTGTAGTAAAAGGCGATGGCGGATTTATTTTAGCAGCCGAAGATTTTACAAAAGATACCCGTGGCAATAATAATTTTAACCGCTATGATTACCTGTATAACCCGTACTCCCTTTCTTCCGGTTCTTACTATTATAATCCTTATACCGGTTATTACAGGCCCTTAAACAGTTACAGTAATCAAAGCACAAGGTATTATTACGAGAATATCCTGGTGCTCAGCGTTAGCAAAACAGGCCAGGTAGAATGGAGCCGGGTAATACATAAAAGCCAGTTTGATGACAATGAAGAAAATTTCATGTCTTTTTCTACAGTCACTTCGGGCAGCGAAATACATTTTTTGTTTAATGATGACAGAAGATACCAGGTAGTTTCAGATCAGAGCCTGTCTGCTGATGGAACCATAAAAAGAAATCCAACTTTAAAAAGCGATCAAAAGGGCTATGAGTTTATGCCCAGCTTAAGTAAACAGGTTGGCGCTAATCAAATAATCATTCCTGTTGCATACCGCAACAATATTTGTTTTGCCAAAGTAGATTTTTAAAAAAACTGCTCAGTAAGTAATCCAGTTTCAAACAGTTTTCATCAGGTAATTATTTTTGCTCATTTTTGCCGAACAAATAATTATTCATAAACAATCAATTTTTAAGTGACCGGAATTTTTAAGGCCAATAACTCCTACAACAATTTTTTACTGTTATTGTATGGCGTATTGCTAAAGCTACCCATGTTCCTGTATCCAAAAGTTCCGGCGGCACAACAAATTGATGGAATTTTATATAAAACAATATTAAAGCAACTTCAGCCTTTTGGCGTTGGCTTGCCCATAATTTATCCCCTCATTACTTTTTGTTTACTGTTTGCACAGGCAGTTTACTTTAATAAGCTGGTAAACGATCAGCGCATCATGCAGCGCCCGCATTACCTTACGGGCATGAGTTACCTGCTCATCACTTCGCTGTTTATGGAATGGAATATTTTATCCTCGCCGCTTATCATCAACAGCCTGTTAATTTGGGTATGGTCAAAAATGAGCGGCCTCTACAATGATCCCCGGCCCAAAGCCGCTTTATTCAATATCGGTATCGCCATCGGGCTGTGTACATTTTTTTATTTTCCATCGCTGGCATTTGCGGCCTTAATAATTTTTGGCCTTGCCCTTACGCGGCCTTTTAAACTGGCTGAATGGCTTATTGCTTTATTGGGCATCATTACACCCTATTATTTTTTACTGGCCATTGTTTTTTTAGCCGAAAAATGGAAAGGTTACTCATTTCCTGGTTTTGCAGTTACAAGTCCTTTATTTAATCAGTCTCACTGGGCTTATGCTGCTATTATTATTGTTTTACTCAGTTCCATTATTGGCATTTTTTATATTCAGCAAAACTTCAGGCGGCAACTTATACAGGCCCGCAAAAGTTGGAACCTCACTTTTTTATATTTACTGGTTGCTCTTTTTGTGCCTTTTGTAAATGCAACACACAGTTTCGAATACTGGATTTTATGTGCCGTGCCATTATCTGCTTTTGTTGCAGCCGCATTTTTATACCCGGCTAAAAAATGGTTTCCGGTTGCTTTACACTGGTTAATGGTTGCTTTTGTAATTGTTATCAGCTACTTCGTGTAAAAATTGAAACCGTAATTGTACATTTGTGTAATATTTTTGTAACAAACGTTTGTGCTGAGCGAAGTCGAAGTATCATGGCATCATCGTCCCCGCCGCGGCGGGGCTCACTTGTACGGCATCGCAATATTGAGCAACCCAACATCATCTCATTAATCAACTTTTAAAAATGAAATTTGGCGTAGTAGTTTTTCCCGGTAGTAATTGCGACAGAGATATGATTGAAACGCTCCAGCATGATCTGCAGCAGGAAGTGATTCAACTTTGGCATAAAGACAAAGACCTCGGCATGTTCAACACCAATGATTGTATTGTGTTACCCGGCGGTTTTAGTTATGGTGATTACCTGCGTTGCGGCGCCATTGCCCGTTTTAGCCCCATGATGCAACAGGTAATTGAATTTGCACATAAGGGAGGAAAAGTTTTAGGCGTTTGCAACGGTTTCCAGATCTTATGCGAAAGCGGGCTGCTGCCTGGCGTACTGTTACGCAACATACAGCAACAGTTTGTTTGCAAAAATATTTTTATCAAAGAAACCGCTTCAGCCCGTGAAGGTGCAAATGATTCAACGCCGCTCAGTATCCCTGTTGCACATGGCGAAGGAAGATTTTTTGCCAATAATGCCACTTTGGAAGAAATGGAACTGCACCGCCAGGTTATTTACCGCTATTGCGACGAGAAGGGGCATATTGTTGCAGCAGCCAATCCTAATGGCGCAATTCATAATATTGCCGGCATCTGCAATAAAGAAAGAAATGTATTTGCCATGATGCCGCATCCTGAAAGAGCCTGCAGCACAGCACTGGGCAATGTTGACGGTAAAAATGTTTTCAATCACCTCTTTGGAATAAATTAACAATAATTAGGCGCAAGAGGTCGTAAAGCCGACAACCATACGGTTTATAATTGCGTAAATTTGCACATGAACAAAATATACATGAAGAAGTTTTTTTTTATAATAACATTATTTCTGCTTGGTGCTGGTTTTGCAGATGCACAGATCAATAATCCTGTTATCTGGAGCTATACAGCTAAAAAAATAGCTGATAAAACTTATGAGTTGCACATTACTGCAACCATAGATGGTAACTGGCATTTATATGCACAGGATGCCGGCACAGGCCCCGAGCCAACTACCTTTGTTTTTACAAAAAATCCTTTAATAAACTTTGATGGTAAAGTAAAAGAGGTAGGCAAACTCGAAAAATCTTATGATAAGAATTTTAATTCGGTTTTAAAATATTATGCCAAAAAAGTTGATTTTGTACAAAAAATAAAAGTGAAGTCTGCTGTTGCAACAGTGGTAAAAGGCACTGTAAATTTTATGGTTTGTAACGACAGGCAATGCCTGCCACCCAGGGATGTTCCGTTTACCATTAATGTTGGCGGAAAATAAAACTGCTTTACAATATTTCCCGATATGCTTACTGTCGGGATTTTTTTTAAATAAGATAACATGCATTTTAAAAATATAGTTTTATTTATCATTGCATTTTTATTTCTTTTCCAGTTAACAGGCTTCTCACAGGATTCATCTGTAGTTACATGGCAGGCAGCCGGAAAAAAAATTGCATCGGGGCAATATCAAATTACACTTAAAGGAACCATCAAAGCAGGTTGGCATGTTTACGCAAATACCAATGCTGCGCTGGAGATTGAAGAATTGAAAATTACTTTTTCAGATTCGGCTATACAAAAAAACGGCAGCCAGTTAGTTACAGGAAATTTTAAAAAAATTGCAGATAAAATTTTTAATGCACCTGTTGAAGTCGCAGAAGAGTATATTGAAATTATCCAGAAAATCAGCTTAGCAGGTGCTGTGCCTGCAAAACTAAAAGTAGTACTGCTTTATAATGCTGCCGATGCCGCCTCCTTTATTCCCGAAGAAAAAAAGATTGAAATTGAAATGGAAGGCGGAGTGGATATGTCTGCATCCAACAGAATTTTAATAACGACCATTGATTTAAAAGATCCGGTTAATGCCTGTGGGGGCACAGGCATCAGCGTTGAAGAATCGGGTTCAGGGGCATTGCTAACTATTTTCTTTTTGGGCTTTTTGGGTGGCCTTGTGGCTTTAATTACACCGTGTGTTTTTCCCATGATCCCTTTAACGGTTTCATTCTTTACAAAAAAAGCAATAACCAAAAAGCAGGGTATTTTTAACGCATCGCTCTATGGCTTTTTTATCTTCCTCATTTATATTTTATTAAGTGTGCCTTTCTATTTCCTGGATAGTGCCAGCCCCGAAATATTAAATTCCGTTTCCACAAATCCCTGGCTGAATGTTACTTTCTTTGTTGTATTTATAGTTTTTGCATTGTCTTTTTTCGGCCTGTTCGATATTACCTTACCCAGCAGCTTTTCGGGAAAAGCAGATGCTAAAGCAGGAACAGGAAATGTTATCGGCATATTTTTTATGGCGCTCACATTGGCTATTGTTTCCTTCTCCTGTACAGGCCCTATTTTGGGCTCTTTACTGGTAGGTTCATTAACCGGAGGCGCTGTTCAGTTAACCGTGGGCATGGGAGGTTTTGGTTTGGCACTGGCCCTGCCATTTGCGCTGTTTGCCTTATTTCCACACTGGTTAAACTCTTTACC
>JANNYY010000517.1:0-5758 GCA_031410355.1 Chitinophagaceae bacterium
GATGTTCGTTTTGCAAATGGCGATGATGTAGAAAGTTTTGTTCCGCTTATTGATAAAAATACAAAAGCCATTTACTTAGAAACAATTGGTAACCCACGTTTAAATATTCCCGACTTTAAAAAATTTGCCGATCTGGCCAAAGAATACGACCTGCCTTTAATTGTAGATAACACATTTGGTGCAGGCGGTTATCTTTTTCGCCCGCTGGAGCATGGTGCAAATATTGTTGTTGAATCTGCCACCAAATGGATTGGCGGCCATGGCACAACCATTGGCGGCGTTATTGTTGATGGTGGCAATTACAACTGGGGCAATGGCAAATTCCCACAATTTACTGAACCGAGCGAAGGTTACCATGGATTAAAATTCTGGGATGTATTTGGTGAAGGCAATCCGCTGGGATTACCAAATATCGCTTTTATCATCAGAACAAGGGTGGAAGGCCTGAGAGATTTTGGATCAAGCCAGGCGCCATTTAATTCATTTTTATTATTACAGGGATTAGAAACATTATCGCTACGTGTACAACGTCATGTTGATAATGCGCTGGCATTGGCAGAATGGCTGGAGTCACATCCACAGGTTGAGTTCGTTATCTACCCAGGGTTAGCAAGCAGTCCTTATAATGCTTTGGCAAAAGAATATTTGACCAATGGCTTTGGCGGTGTTTTAAACTTTGGTGTAAAAGGCGGTAAAGAAAGTGCCAGCAAATTCATCAACAGTCTTGAACTGGTTAGTCATTTGGCCAATGTGGGCGATGCAAAAACATTAGCTATACATCCTGCATCTACTACGCATGAGCAATTGAATGAAGAAGAGCAGGATGCAGCAGGTGTTGCACCAAACCAGGTAAGGATAAGTGTGGGCATTGAACATATTGAAGATATTAAAGCAGATTTTGAACAGGCATTTGCAAAAGTTTTTGCACCCGAACTTGTAGCCTGATAAAAGGGCAGTCGATTGAGTTATTTATTTTAAGCACAGCATGCCTGTGTCATAAAAAACGTTTGCCTGCTTTATGCAAAAAGTAGTTAAAAAAATTATTCACAAAAAAATTTATCATATTATGTCAAATTTATCATTTTCAATTACTGGCGAAAGCCATAATGCAACCAAGTTTGAGGCAAAGGCACGTGATTTTTCATTTATTGTGGATGAACCAGAATCTTTGGGCGGAAACGACCATGGGCCAAACCCTGTTGAATATTTATTGGGAAGCTATGCAGGCTGTTTAAATGTGGTTATACATTTAGTAGCCAAAGAAGAAGGAGTACAGATAAACAAATTACAAATTACAGTTGATGGAGATTTGGACCCTGCAAAATTTATTGGCCAGCCCGGCTTTAACAGGGCGGGATTTCAAACCATTAATGTAAAGCTGGATATTGATGCCGACGCAGATGAGGTAACAATTAATAAAATAATTGGTGTTGCAAAAAACCGGTGTCCCATTAATGATAATTTATCTAACGTAACTCAAATTAATTATGCTGTTAAAAACAATTCAGCCGTAACAAATTAATTATATGCCCTTCCCTGTGAAAATATTTAATTACAAAGAAGCATTTCAACTGGAGTCGGGCAAAACCCTGCCCGGCTTCCATTTGGCCTATACCACAATGGGCGAAATAAATAAGGAAAAAGATAATGTGGTTTGGGTTTTTCATGCACTAACGGCAAACAGCAATGCATCGGAATGGTGGCCGGGTTTAATTGGAGATGGCCAATTATTTAATCCCGATGAGCATTTTATTATTTGTGTAAATATGCCCGGCAGTTGTTACGGAAGCATAGGCCCGCTGGATGATGATGAATTTTACCACAACTTTCCTTTGTTTACCATTAAGGATATGATTGCCGCATACCAAAAATTAAAAACTTATTTGGGTATTGATAAAATCCATATTGGCATTGGCGGCTCCATGGGCGGGCAACAACTTTTAGAATGGGCCGTTACCGAACCTGGCATATTTAACCATATAATTCCTATTGCTACCAATGCAGTACATTCTCCCTGGGCCATTGCTTTTAATGCTTCGCAGAGAATAAGTATTGAAACCGATATAAGTTGGAAAGAAAAAAATGAGCGTGCCGGTATAAACGGGATGAAAGCCGCCCGGAGTATTGCTTTATTGTCTTACCGCAATTATGAAACCTATCATGCAGCACAATCTGAAAATGATAATTCTGCTTTTGAAGATTTTAAAAGCGAATCGTACCAGCGTTACCAGGGCGAAAAACTGGCAAAGCGTTTTAATGCATTCAGCTATTATTTTTTAAGCAAGAGCATGGATTCGCATAATATTGGCCGCGGCAGGCAATCTATACAGCAGGCTTTAAAAAAGATCAGGGCCAAAGCATTGGTCATAGGCATCAGTTCCGATATACTGTTCCCAACTGCCGAACAGGAATTTATTGCGGACCATATTACGGGAGCTGAATTAAATATCATTCATTCAACTTACGGGCATGATGGATTTCTTTTGGAATTTTCACAAATGGAAAACATCATCATTAACTTTCTTAAAAAGAGCGGCGTTAAAAATAAAGCTGCATTGTTAAATAAATAATCATGTCAACAAGTAAACAATTAAATATTGGCCTTTTTGGATTTGGCGTTGTAGGCAAAGGCCTGTATGATGTATTGCAGAGCACACCAACCTTACAGGCAACAATTAAAAAAATTGTGATAAAAAATGCTAATAAAAAAAGAAGTATTGCTGCAGAGAATTTTTCTACTGATGCAGCAGTTATCCTCCATGATGAAAACATTAACGTAGTTGTTGAAGTGATTGATGATGCGGATGCCGCTTTTGAAATTGTGAAAAAAGCATTGCAAAACGGCAAAGCGGTGGTAAGCGCCAACAAAAAAATGATTGCCGAACATTTTGAAGAGTTATTAAAACTGCAGCAGGAAAACAACACCGCACTTTTGTATGAAGCTGCCTGCTGTGCCAGCATGCCCATTGTTCGTAACCTGGAAGAATACTATGATAATGATCTCCTGAAATCAATACGTGGAATTATTAATGGTTCTACTAATTTTATACTTACCAAAATACAGGAAGAACAATTAGAATTTAAAGCAGCTTTAACCATGGCACAACAATTAGGTTTTGCCGAAAGCGATCCCAAATTAGATATTGGCGGATTTGATGCAGCCAATAAGTTGAGCATTTTACTGGCGCACTCTTTTGGTGTAATTGCAAAGCCAACCGGTTTTATTTTTAATGGTATTGAAAACATTTCTTTACACGATGCTATTATAGCCAAAGAAAAAAAGAACAGTATCAAATTAGTAGCAACTGCTAAAAAATTAGAGAACGGCAAACTGGCTGCTTTTGTTTTGCCGCAGTTTGTAACTCAACATGATAACCTCTATCATGTACAAAATGAATTTAATGCACTAACAACTGAAAGTACTTTTGCTGATGAGCATTTTTTTAAAGGCAAGGGCGCAGGCGCTTTTCCAACAGCTTCAGCGGTGCTGAGCGATATATCGGCATTGGGTTACAATTACAAATACGAATATAAAAAAATTTACCATAAAACCGATACCGCACTCAGTAATGATTTTTACATGAAGGTATTTATAAGCACTGATGATATCAGCAAAATAAATAAAGATGATTTTGAATGGGTGGAAGAATGGCACAACGAATACAAACACAACTGGCTTATAGCAGTAATTCATGCAGAAAAATTATTTACAACCGATTGGTGGAAAAAGGAAGGGGTATCATTAATACTTTGCCCCGATGCTATTATTGAAACGGTTGAATACAAAAAGATAAGTAAGCGTAGCCTGGAATTGGCAGGCATAGTTTAGTTATTTGTATCAATTTGCACAATTTGAGTAGAATTTATTCCCCACTTTTCAAGAGTTTTCATTTTAAAATGATTGGCACAATTTTAGAACCGCTTAAATAAAATATATTATTATGGAAGCAAATGAAAAATTGACCGAAGTTTTAAACGGCCTTATTGAAATTAACCACGACAGGGTTAATGGCTATGAAAAAGCAATTGAGGAAACCAAGGACCTGGATGTGGATATGAGAGCTATTTTTCGCAGCATGGCTGATGATAGTAGTAAATATGCAACCGAACTTTCCAATGTAGTATCCGGCCTGGGCGGAACACCAGCAGATGGTACAACTAACAGCGGTAAAATATACCGGGTATGGATGGATATAAAATCGACCTTTACCGGACATGACCGGCAGTCGGTGCTGGAATTATGTGAATTTGGCGAAGATGCTGCTCAGAAAGCATATAAAGCAGCAATAGCTTCTGACGCCGAAATGGATGCTGAAACCAGGCAACTCATAGCAGATCAACAAGCCAAATTGAAAACAGCGCATGACATCATAAAAAAATACAGGGATTTACATAAAGCTGTAAATTCTTAACAGTTCAGAATTTACAAATTATTACACAGAAGAGCCCGGATAAATTTACCCGGGCTCTTCTGTGTATGTGAGAAACTCAATTATGCAAAAATAAAAAAGCATCAAGTTCGATTCTTACTTTGTAATTGCTTACTCCATAATACTTACTAACCCGATGCTTTCCGCATGATTGGTTTCTTTCTTTTTGCGACTTCCATCTTTTGAGGGACTTCAATCTTTATAAAACTTCTACCGCTCAATTGGACAATAAAGATACATGTAGTAATACTTACGTACCAAATTTTATTAGCTTAGTTTGTGCACCTGTTTAGCACATAATTATACACATCAATGATCATTAAGTGGGAGGCCTTTTTTCTGAAATTCAATCCAGTTAAGATACTCCGGCGCCACACGTTGAACTTCCATGGTAATACAATCATTGACCGGGCAAACAAGCTGGCATAAGTTGCAGCCCACACATTCATCTTCTTTAATTGTATAATTGTTATAGGGCTTTCCATAAGCCAGGTTAATGGACTGATGAGAAGCATCTTCGCAGGCAATATAACAAAGCCCGCAATGAATACATTTATCCTGGTTTATTTTAGCGATGTGATGATAGTTGATATCAAGGTCTTCCCAATGTGTAATTTTTTCAACCGATTTGCCAATGAAATCATCCAGGGTTTTAAATCCTTTTTCATCCATCCAGTTATTCATGCCTTCGCACATGTCTTCAACAATCCTGAATCCATGATTCATAGCAGCAGTACAAACCTGCACATTGCTTGCTCCCAATAATAAAAACTCAACAGCATCTTTCCAGGTGCTTACACCGCCAATTCCTGAGACAGGAACTTTGGATGTTGTTGCATCCTGTGCAATGGTAGTGAGCATTTTTAATGCAATGGGTTTTACCGCCGGTCCGCAGTAGCCGCCAAAAACAGATTTGCCGGCAACATAAGGATTGGGAACTAATGTATCAAGATCAATACCTGTTACAGATTGAATGGTGTTTATTAAAGACAATGCATTGGTTCCGGCCTCTACACAGGCTTTACCCGTTGGTACCGGCGAATGCACATTGGGTGTAAGCTTTGTTATTACCGGGATATGTGCAGCTTCCATCACCCACTCTACCACCATTTTTGCAATTACAGGATCCTGTCCAACAGCAGCGCCCATGCCTCTTTCCGTCATGCCATGCGGACAACCAAAATTCAGTTCCAATCCATGAGCACCGGTATCTTCTACCTTTTTTATGAGTTCGTGCCAGCTTTCCCTGTCATTATCTGCCATTAGTGAAACGACCATTGCCCGATCGGGAAAGAGTTTTATGCACTCTGCTATTTCGATTAAGTTTA
>JANNYY010000518.1:0-10471 GCA_031410355.1 Chitinophagaceae bacterium
GAATCTAATAAAGCTAAAGCCCTTGTATAATTTTTCTTTTTGGTTTCTACTTTGGCAAGGCCCGCCATGCTGGGGGCGTAGCTTGGGCGCAAATATAAATTTTCTGTATAAGCATTTTCAGCTTCGGCCCAGTTACCGGTGTTGTAAAATAATTCTCCAAGTACATTCCTGCTCCAGCATTGCGGTTCACTTCCTGGCAAGCCAGCCTGTACGGCTAATTTCATCGCATCAATAGCGCCTTTGTAATCTCCATAGATCTCACGTAAGTAACTTGCTCTTGAATAAGATTCCAATGATGGTTTTAATGCCTGCATTTTATCAGACATGGCTACAGCTTCTTCGTAATTACCCAACTCTACATTAGCATCTACCAAAATACCATATACATAAGCATTGTTTGGGTTGATGTTTTTTGCATCTTCTGCAATTTTCTTTGCATCGGCAAACTGGTGCTGGCTCATTCTCAGCGAAGCTTTGTAAACTGTTGCTTCAAAGTTTTTAGGATCAATACTTAAAACACCGTTTAGTATTTTTTCAATGGCGCCATAATAAAAATGATGTTCGCCTGTAATGCGTTGTTCGGTAATAAAAATTGTTGCAATTTGTAAACGTGTTTTTACATCCTCAGGTTTTGCGGCAAGTTTAGCTTTTAATTCAGCTAATTTATCCTGCGTTTTTGGCCATTCGGCAGCTTTGGCAAGTTCCCCGTTACGTTCCAGCAAAGCTGGTATCTCCAGGGGATTTTGTTCATTTACATATTCTTTAAGCCTGGCTTCACTTTGGCTGTTGTTGCAACCTGTTGAAGCAACTAAAAGGCCAAACAATAAAACAATGGTGGGTAAAAAAATGGACGGGGTTAAAGGCTTTATCATGTTCAGTTTGTTTGCTGTAATTTACGCAAAAAGAAAAACATAAGTTTTTCTTTTTGCGTAATAGTACAATATAATAATAAGAGTTACTGGTTTATCTTCACTATGCCTACCGTAACCGATTTTAAATTATCTACATAAAGCCTGGCATAATATGTACCGGCAGCTAAATTTGATTTATTCCATTGAAAGTAATAGTCGCCTTTAGCTTTGGCACCTTCATTAATTGATGCTATTTTTCTGCCGTTGGCATCCACAACATCAATACGGATATTACCGGCATCCTGGTTCAATTTATAATGGAACGTTACCGCATTTTTAAAAGGACTGGGAAATGCTGCAAGGGCAAAAGGATCGGCACCAATTCCTAAACTAAATACATTGCTTTTAGGACCAACATATTGAGGACCTGTAAATCCTCTCCACGGAGCCTGCACAAATGGAAAGGCAGTTTTAAAAGCAGTATCATTTTTAGTTATTCCTGCATTAAAAGTTAAGGTATTTAATAATTGTGGGGTAACAGGCGAACCGCCTAAAACATAATCATCATACCAAAGCCCAATAGCAGCCAATACAACACCGCCTACCGCCTGTAATTCAATGGTGGTCACATCATCTTCCAGCCTTCTTCCATTTGGAAATCCATCCATATTGGGAATGAACTGAAGACTTGCATTTGCATTAAACCTGGGATCAGTTAATCCCAGCACCGCTGCCTGTACAATACCCAGCGAACTGAAGTCAGCGCTGGTTCTTGGTGTTACAGGTACCGCCATATTCAGACGGAGATAATCGCCTAAAGTTGGTAAAAAGTTATTGATAAAAGGCTTACCGGCAGCTAAAGGATTACCTGCAGGTTTGCCAGTTGCTAACTGGTAAGGGCGCAAATTTGGAACGCCGGTGTAAAAAGCGGGCAGAATATCCACAGCACGCGGGCTTGCATTATCTGGTAAAAGTATAGTGCCGAAAATAGCATCATCCAATGCAGTGCCGGCCACAGCGGCTGTACCTTTTAAAGGATATAAACCTGGTTTTCCATTTCTGAAATCAAATGCACCTAATGAGTTTTTTTGAATACGTAATTTAGCCAAACCCGGTACGGCAGTTCCAAACTGCGAATCATCCATGTATAAAGCCAGTTCAGGATTTTTGAAATAAGGGATAAACTGTCCGTCGTTTGCAGGAGAAACAGCATTCCATTTATCTTTATCGCCAATAGCAATAATAACTTCATTTGTTAAAGGCATACCCAATCTTGAAACCTGTGTCCAGGGACCTGTTCCGGTTGGTTTGCCACCATCGGGATTTAATGTAGTTATTTGCGGCCTGCTGGCACTTGCATACACACCAATTACAAATTCAGGATCAAGTATGTTAGCAGCCTGTGTTGTATTTTTTCCACCTTTTTGTAAGGTAGAAATAGGAACTTCAATGGCGATTGTATGACAATTGAATTTTGCCAGTCCATCTCTCCCCGGAGTTCTGAAACCACCCACATCAAATGCACCGCCAAGGTCAACAAAGAATGGATCATCAACCGGGCCGCAAAAAACTTTTTCTCCAGTAGTGCTGGTAGCTATTGCAGCCTGCATTAAAGCATCATAGCTTGCAGCGCCAAGGCCAACTACAGGGTTTTCAATAGAGCGTGGCCCGATATTAGGCGGGGGAACAATGCCATTGATAACGATAGAAGTAAATGTTGCACCTCCGTTTGTACTTCTTTCGCAGGTGTAGGTAGTTTTTAAATTTTGTTTACCCAGCCTTATATTGAAAAAAGTAGTAGGATCTTCATTTACCTGTGTAAAAGTGAATCTATAAATGATATCGTCACCCGGTAGAGCAGTGTTGTTATCAATATGTATCTCATACCTGATATTTTCACCAAATGTGTACCAGTTTGGGCCACCAGCCGGATGTTCACCAGGTATATAGTTGGCAATAAGAATGATTTTAGAGGTATCTGCAGGACTGCGGAATGCATACAGATCCGTATTATCAGCCAGGGGATCATTAGAGATCAATGGCGCTTCACGGTGGCTGGAAGCTGAAACGGTTGTTACAAATGCAGCAGTGCAAAGTAATAACGCTGTAAGTATTTTAAAATATTGCTTCATAAATGTATTGTTTAAAATAATTTTAAATTTTCTTAGAACCTTGGTTGTAATGAATAATCATATCCTCTCCATGGCGTTTGCACAAAAGGAAAACTGGTTTTAAATGTTGTGTCATTTTTAGTTGGCCCTGCAGAAAAACTGAGTACATTCACCAGGTTGGTTGTAACCGGGCTGCTGCCATCTAATTTATAATCATCGTACCAAAGCCCTATTGCAGCAAGTACTACGCCGCCTACAGCCTGTAATTCAATGGTAGTTACATCGTCCTCTAATCTTCTTCCGTTCGGAAATCCATCCATATTAGGAATAAACTGCAGTGAGCTGTTGGCATTATATGCAGGATCGGTAAGGCCTAATACCGCAGCCTGTATAAGGCCGCCTGAACTGAATTTTGCATCGGTACGCGGAGTTGCAGGCACCGCCATATTCAGGCGAAGCATATCACCCAACGTAGGTAAAAAATTATTTATAAATGGTTTACCTGCTGATAATGGGCCGCCTGTTTTTCCGGTTGCCAGTTGATATGGAGGCAGGTTTGGAACCCCTGTGTAAAATATAGGTAAAATATCAACTGCCCTTGGACTTTTATTGTCGGGTAAAAGCACGCTTCCAAATGCAGCTTCATCTAATGCTGTACCTGCAACTGCGCCAGAACCTTTTAAAGCATATAAACCGGGTTTGCCGTTCCTAAAATCATAAGCGCCTAAAGAATGGTTTTGAATTCTTAATGCGTTTAATGAAGGAACAGCGCCACCAAACTGGCTGTCATCCATATACAATGCCAGTTCCGGGTTGGTAAAGTAGCCTGCATATTGTAAGTCGGTGGCCGGTGTACCACTATTCCATTTATCTTTCATACCAACGGGAATAATAGCTTCGTTTGTAAGTGGCATACCCAAACGTGATACCTGCACCCATTGACCTGAATAGCTATAGCTGCCGGATGGATTGATTGTTTTTATCTGTTGCCTGCTGGCGCTTGCCCAAACACCAATTACAAAATCGCCATCCAGAATATTTGCTGCCTGCGATACATTTTTACCATCTTTTTGTAATAAGTTAACGGGAATTTTTAAGGCAATGCTGTGTACATTAAAACGTGCCAGGCCGTCTTTGGTGGGGTTTGTTGTATTACCCATCGGGCGGAAACTTCCTACATCAAAAGCACCGGCAAGGTCCACAAAGAAAGGATCATCAACAGGGCCGCAAAAAACTTTTTCGCCGGCTGCTGTTGTAGCTATCGCCCCGGTTATAAGCGCATCATAATTTGCAGCGCCAAGTCCTACCACAGGGTTTTGAATAGAGCGTGGGCCAATATTAGCAGGAGGTACAATGCCATTATTTACTATGGTTGTAAATGCTCCGCCGTTTACACTCTTCTCACAGATATAAGTTGTTTTTAAATTCTGCCTTCCTAAACGGATATTAAAAAAAGTGGTGGGATCCTGGTTAACCTGTGAAAAAGTAAACCGGTATAAAATATCATCAACAGCCGTGGTTGTTTTATTTTTTATATGAATTTCATAACGAATGTTGGTTCCAAAATTATAATAGTTAGGTCCTCCTTCAGGTAATTGAAAAGGAATATAATTGGCTATGATAGTTATCATATTCGGATCATCGGGGCTCTTGAAAGCATATACATCGGTATTATCTGCCAAAGGATCATTGGAGATCAACGGCGCTTCCCTGTGGCTGGATGCCCTTGAAATGAGGCTGGCCGTAAACAATGCAAATAACAACACCAGTTGTTTTGTTTGTAAGGTTATTCTTTTCATTTTATCAATATTTATTTTAAAAATTTCTGTTTAATTATTTATTGTTTTCAAATACCAGCGAAAGCCTGATTGTATTATTGAGGGCACTTGAATATGAATTGTTACCTGTAGGCAGCAGGTATGAAAAGTTTATACCTGCAAATTTATATTTTACGCCTGCGCCAACTGTTAAATAATTGCGGTCGCCTTTTTCTTTGTTTTCGGTAAAATACCCGGCACGTAATGAAAAAATATCATGGTAAGTATATTCTCCACCCACGCCAAGCTGGTACTCTTTTATTTCTTCGTTAAAACCATCCGGTGCATCTCCAAAAGAACTGAACCAGCTTCCTATTACACTTTTGTTGTTGTATTTGGCAACAGCATCAGTATTAGAAGCATTTGGAGGTGTGGGAACTAATAATTTATTTATCTCGAGGCCGAAAGAAACCTTATTATCCTTATTGATAGATTTAGTGTAAGCTGTACCAATGGCAAGGTTTGCTGGTATAAAGCTTTTTGTATCTGCTGAACCTCCATAATTTATTTTAGAACCTAAATTGGTAAGTGCAACACCAAAATTCCAGCCTTTTGGACAGGTGTAAAACACAGACAGGTCTCCGGCAACAGCAGTACCGGATTTATAATCGGGGTTTGCAGTATTATCTGCCAGCTTGGAATGGATATACCGCACAGACAGGCCCAGTCCTAATTTATTAGAAAGCTTGCGGGAATAACCGGCTTCAACGGCAAGGTCATTAGGTTTGGATGTGCTGGTTACGTTACCTATATTATCGGTAAAAGTTAGGTTTCCCTTACTAAAATACCGCACACCTAAAGAAACAGCTTCCTTATCGCTAAGTTTATAATAACCACCAAGAGCAAGCAGGTAAATGCTGTTAAGATCCAGTTCGGTAAGCATGGGTGCATACGTTACGCCAACCCCATATTTTGATTCATTAAAAACAGTTTTGGCGCCATTGTAAAAAATGGAATTTGCATCCGGCGTAGTGGCAACGCCAATATCACCCATACCACCCGTTCTTGCATCGGCGGCTAGCCTTAAAAACGGAACAGCAGTAGTAATAATATTTGTTTGGGCCGAAGCTATTAGCGTAAAACAAGTTGGAAACAGCAGTAGTAATATCTGCCTGATTAGTTTTAAAAGCATGGTGTAAAATTTTATTTTATTAATAGTTATTGATATCACTAAGGGATTATTGACACTTACGGGGAAAATATTAATATGGATTTAACATTTTATATTAATTCTGTTTTTTTTTATAAAGCTGCAAACCAGGATTTTAGGATGACAGGCTTATTTCAATGTTTATTAATTTCTTTACTGGTGAAAGAATAATGTAGAGGAATAAAAAAATTACCAATGAATAAGCAGTCTTAACTGGTTTGTTTTTTTAATTAAACTGAGATATAGGAAGTTGTAATAAATAATTTGTTATAGGTAAATATAAGCGGCGTTATGTAATTTATTTAATAGAAGTGAGAATTTAATAAACGGGCATTCAAATTAATTGAATGCCCGTTTTAATTTATACTTTTATTTAAACGATAAAAGGATCAACAATTGCAAGAACCTGTACTGAAGTCAATGGTTCGTCAAATCCTTCAGACGCTGCAGCTGCAGTATTAAAAGCGCCGCCTAAACCCACAATGTTAACACCCGCCTGTGTGGTAACTTCTTCGCCATTATAGCTTGCCTGTATGGCAGCATCTGCAGCAGGAGAGTAAGTAATACCACTGTAGTTAAGCGTAATCCACGGTTTCAATGGTTTTTGTGCTGCAGGTATAGCCGCATCCAAAGCCCTTCTCATTTGCCTGATGTGTGAAGCATGACGGGCTTCAACCGAATGGATATTTAAAGCTGCTGTAAGCACAGTTCTGTTCGATTGAAGATTTGCAGCCTGGCCTTTATACGCCCGTACGCCGGTATCTTCAAAAGTTTGTGCCATAGCTAATTGCACGGCATAGTTTGCAAGGTAGCCTACAAACGGGCCGGTGCCCGATCCATTACCAGCGGTAAAGTCAAAAGTGGGTTTTGCCACAGCCGCAGCGCCCAATACAGATTTAAGAAACAAAACGTGTTTGTTTTCGTCATCTTTTATTTTGGTTAATGCGGCCTTGTCTGCTGCAGAAGCAGTAGCATAACCAGGAGAGGCAACTATGTTATTGTAAAATTCTGCTTCAAGATATTCTAATGTCAATGCAAAATTTAAAACAGCATTTACATCTCCGGGTGTTTGGCCATAAGCTTTGCTAAACATGGATGCAACGGCCATAGGAACAGCAGCCAAAGCTATTTTACCAGTTAAGTTTGCAAAGTTTTTCATCACTTTCCTTCTGCTGTCAAATCTTTCGTAAACTTCCGGATCTACCTTTTCAATTTCGGTTATTATATTTTGTAAGTTCATAATTATTTGTTTTTAAGATGGTAAATGACTTGCGTCTATTAGTGTTTTAATGTAAGTACCGGCAATTGCTAAAACCTGGGCAGGCGTACGGGCCATATCCAAACCGTTTCCATCTGTTGTTGCCGCAAATGTTCCCGGTGCAATAAGATCAGCAATTAATGCAGCATGCCTTGCTTCCACCGATACAATTTTACCTGCAAGGCCTAAATAAGTAGGGCCGTTACCGGTTGTAGAAATTAACTGGCCGGCTCCGTTGTATGCAGTTACTCCCAAATCTTCAAAAGCTTTTGCGGTGTTTAATACACTGGTCCGGCTGGTAAAATCAATGCTTGTAAAATTTACTTCCAGCGCCGGGATGATCATAGTAGGCGCTGCAGCGGTAATGGCAGCTTTAAAAAACTCACGGTGTCCAACTTCATGGTTACGGATATCTGTAAGATATTCCGTTTCTAAAGCAGACATTGCGGAATAAGGAGTGGCAACAACCTGTATATAGAATGCTGCCTCAAGCTGCTCCAGTGCGTAAGCATAATTCAATATGCCAACATCGCCGCTGCCAAGGTCAACTCCGCCATTAGAAACGGTGCCATCATCTTTGTTACATGCACTGCCAATTGTGATTACTGCTGCCGAAGCGCCGAAAAATTTAAGCATATTCCTGCGCTGCAATCCATAGGAAGAAATTGTATTTTCTTCGTGGAGTGGAGGAGAAGAGATTCCTTTTTTCATAAAGTTTAATTTGATTTGTTTAAAAATTGATTTTTACTATGTGTAATTGACATTTACTAATTTTTTTATTCGACAAAAGCTATAGCACAAATAGGCTGAAACTTTAAAATGTATTTTTCAAATGCTGTTATATCTTTTAATTTAAATACATTTTGCCTGTGTCTCATTTCAGTTTCCTTTTACTTTTATAAGAAAAGAATTTTATAAAAAAACAAAGTTGAGTTACTGATAAAAATAAATTGTTACACTTTTTAAAAAAATAATTACATATTTCACACTTTTAAAAGTTAAACTGAGTGTACGATGAATGGCTTTATTTTTTACCTATACATTCATTTTACAAACCATTAAATGCATTTGTTTTTGTTACTATTATTTTAATTGTACTTTTGCTTATCAAAGAATATTTTTTCACTTTGCAACTGAAAAATATTAAATGATATTAAATCGTAAATCTGATTCTGGAAAGGGGGGCAATATGGCAAAAATTATTTCAAATTATATGCCATGTATTATTTTCAGTTACGGTATATTAAAGTAATTGGTTTTAAAAACTGCAGAATTAATTTTTTATTAAAGCGCCTGGTATGATTGAAATGTTCTACGGGCTTTACTTTCACACAGATCAAAGAAATAAAAAAAACTCATTGTATATACCAAAAATAGTTTAAGTGCCTGATAAATATTTTAAGGCAAAAATATATGCATCTTATATTTATGCCAGCCCGGAGTGAAACATAAATTCCCCACACATTCTATTTCCGTGGTAATAATGAATTGTTCCCTGGTTCCTGTGGCTTATTTTTTTTTGTTCAAAAAGATTGGAAAGTGAAATAAAAAATGTGTGAATAACATAAATTTTTTCAGAATTTTTGTAACATTTTTCTCCACTAATTATCCCAGCTTTGCTTCTATATTAACAATAATAAAATCAGACACCCCTTCATAAAAGATTTTTACAACTAAAAAAAAGAAAAAATGTTTTTAACAGTTTCACCGATTCTTATAACAGGTTGGGAAATTTAATTGCGAAGCAACTTTAGCAGGGTAATACCATTGTTTACTGCAAAGAATGATAAGTAAAACATGGAATATAATAAATTGACAGGGGAAGAAGAAAGAGTTATCATACACAAAGGAACAGAAAGACCTTTTACCGGACATTATAATAATACAAAAGAAGCAGGAACTTATGTATGCCGCCGCTGCAATACGCCGCTTTATCTTTCACACGATAAATTTAATTCTCATTGCGGCTGGTCCAGTTTTGATGGTGAAATACCAGGTGCCGTAAAGCAAATAGCGGATGCAGATGGGAGCCGCATTGAAATAGTTTGTGCTGCCTGCGATGCACATTTAGGGCAGGTTTTTAACGGGGAACAGTTAACCTCAAAAAATACACGGCATTGTGTAAATTCTGTTTCATTAAAATTTATAGCAGCAGAAAAATGATAAAAGTATATAATCAAACAAACCCCCAATAGGTAAAAACAAAGACCCCGTCAAAAAAAATTGAGCGGGGTTTTTTATGCTGATAAAATAACTATTAAATTGCGGCAGGATTACTCTCTTTTACATCTTTAACTTTCATTCCTTCTTCAATTTCATTTTTCACGTTATCCTTGGCATCTTTAAATTCTTTCATACCCTTACCAAGGCCTCTCATAAGCTCAGGAATTTTTTTACCTCCAAACATTAATAGAACTACAACAATGATCAGTATCCACTCCGAACCACCGGGCATTGAAATAAGGAATGGGAAAGAAGGGAGAATGCTTAACATAAATTTTTTTTTAAATTTTAAAAATAATTCGATCTGTAACGCCAATTAATAATACACAACTGCTAACTTACGCATAAAATGACTCAGTAGTTTTAAGACAATTATCAAGCCAACCCTTTTTTAATTAAATAAACTTAATACTTATGGCCTATTGGTTAGTAAAATCAGAACCTTCAGTTTACAGTTGGGATGATCTTGTAAAAGAAAAGCAAACCTGCTGGAGCGGTGTACGTAATTATGCAGCCCGTATAAATTTAAGAGCCATGAAGAAAGGAGATGAGGTATTATATTATCACAGTAATGAAGGTGTTGAAATTGTTGGCATTGCCAAAGTTGCAAAAGAAGCTTACCAGGATCCAACAACAGAAGATGAAAGATGGGTGGCTGTAGATTTAAAGCCCCATAAAAAATTAAAGAGCCCGGTAAGTTTAGCTATGCTTAAGGCTGATAAACGTTTTGCAAATATGGACCTGGTAAGATTGGGAAGATTGAGCGTGCAGACTGTAAAAGAAGAGGAGTGGGAGTGGGTGATGAAACTGGCGGAAACCCATTAACCCAATACCCCCTTCGCCAGTCCTGAGCGATAGTCGAAGGAAAGGGGGAACCTGGACTCTGAGAGTTCTGGGCTCTTTTATTTTTGTAAAAATAAAATCTGCGAAATCTGCGGGCTAAAAAAACTGCTTTCTGTTTCCTTTAACATTTAACAGCGGTTACTATTTTTATGCATCCTGTATCAATGAGTATCTAATAACTCACTAAACTCATTGTTATGAAAACAAAACTTTTTATT